>NZ_FWWT01000001.1 GCF_900176035.1 Desulfonispora thiosulfatigenes DSM 11270
AATTAGTTAATTAAGGAGGAATAAACGATGGCAAAAGCAAAGTTTGAAAGAAATAAGCCACACATTAATATTGGAACAATAGGTCACGTAGACCATGGTAAAACAACAACAACAGCAGCAATCACAAACGTATTAGCTCAAGCAGGTGGAGCAACAGCACAAAAATTCGACCAAATCGATAAAGCACCAGAAGAAAGAGAAAGAGGAATTACAATCAATACTTCTCATGTAGAGTATGAGACAGAAAATCGTCACTATGCACACGTAGACTGCCCAGGTCACGCTGACTATGTAAAGAACATGATTACAGGTGCAGCACAAATGGACGGTGGAATCTTAGTAGTAAGTGCAGCAGATGGCCCAATGCCACAAACGCGTGAGCATATCTTACTTGCACGTCAAGTAGGTGTACCATCATTAGTTGTATGGTTAAACAAAGCAGACATGGTAGATGATGAAGAATTATTAGAATTAGTAGAAATGGAAGTAAGAGAATTATTAAGCGAATATGATTTCCCAGGAGATGACATTCCTGTAATTAGAGGATCTGGTTTAAAAGCATTAGAAGATCCAACAGGCCCATGGGGAGAAAAAATATTAGAATTAATGAAAGCAGTAGACGACTACATCCCAACTCCTGAAAGAGATAGCGATAAAACATTCTTAATGCCAGTAGAGGATGTATTTAGTATCACAGGACGTGGAACAGTAGCAACAGGACGTGTAGAACGTGGACAAGTTAAAGTAGGCGAAGAAGTAGAAATCGTAGGAATGACAGAAGAAACAAAGAAAACAATCGTAACAGGAGTAGAGATGTTCCGTAAGTTATTAGATGCAGCAGAAGCAGGAGATAATATCGGAGCGTTACTACGTGGAGTAGATAGAAAAGATATCGTAAGAGGTCAAGTATTAGCAAAAACAGGATCAATCAAACCTCATACAAAATTCGCATCAGAAGTATATGTATTAACAAAAGAAGAAGGCGGACGTCACACACCATTTTTCAACGGATACCGTCCACAATTCTATTTTAGAACAACAGATGTAACAGGCGTAATCACATTACCAGAAGGAACAGAAATGGTAATGCCTGGAGACAACATTAAAATGGATATAGAATTAATCACTCCAATTGCAGTAGAAGAAGGTTTACGTTTTGCAATCCGTGAAGGTGGACGTACAGTTGGTGCTGGTGTAGTTACGGCTATCACTGAATAA
>NZ_FWWT01000002.1 GCF_900176035.1 Desulfonispora thiosulfatigenes DSM 11270
GTACCGACCCCCAAAAGTTAGACCAAAAATCTAACAATTGGAGGTCGGTATTTTTATGGCTGCATACAGTTATGAGTTTAAAAAGAAAGTTGTAGATGCATATTTACGTGGCGAAGGAGGTTATACTTTTTTAGCAGAAAAATATGGAGTAAAAAACAGAAGACAAGTTCTCAATTGGGTACATTACTACGAAGAACTTGGTGATGATGGATTAAAACGTTCAAGAAAGAACGAAGCTTATTCTTTTGAATTTAAGCTTGGTGTGGTAGAGTCTTATTTAACAAGTGAGGTATCTTATCAGGAACTGGCTCTTTCGATAGGGATTAATAATAATGCTCTTATCGCTAGGTGGGTAAATGATTATAGAGCGGCTGGTCCTGATGCCTTAAGAGATAAGAAACGTGGGAGAAGGGCTAAAATGAATTCATCAGGTAAGGCTGTTAATATACAACGCCAAGATGATTCAGCTCCTGTTGATACAAGCACTGAGCATGTTAAACAGCTTGAAGCTGAACTCTTAAAACTAAAAATCGAGAATGCTTATTTAAAAGAACTGAGGAGGCTGCGTTTAGAGGAGGAAGCTCTTCTGAAAAAACAGCGAGAATCGTCCACAGCCTCCGAGGAGAATTCAAATTAAAAGACGTTCTCGCTGTAGTTGGCTTCCCTAAAGCTACCTACATGTATTGGCAAAAAAGATTTGATAGAGAAAATCCTGACAAAGAACTCGAAGAGAAAATCTTAAGAATACATGAAGATAATAAAGATTATGGATATCGACGCATGCGAGCCGAATTAAATAATCAGGGAATTCATGTTAACAAGAAAAAAGTCCAGCGAATAATGCAAAAACTCAATCTTCAGGTGACCTCATTTACGCGCAAAAGTCGTAAATACAGCTCGTACAAAGGCAAGGTTGGTATTGTGGCACCTAATAGAATCCGTAGGCGATTCAATACACATATACCGCATCAAAAGGTTACAACTGATACAACCGAATTTAAATACTATGAAGTAGATTCAAAAGGCCATATGACAATGCACAAGCTTTATTTAGATCCTTTTATGGATATGTGTAATGGTGAAATTATTAGTTATGGTATTGCTAAGCGTCCTACGGCCAAGAGCGTAATGGATGCACTAGATAAGGCCATTAAAATAACCTCAGATTGTCCTTATCGCCGAACATTCCATTCAGATCAAGGATGGGCTTACCAGATGAGAGCATACTCTAACCGGCTTAAGGAAGAACGTATTTTTCAAAGTATGTCTAGAAAAGGTAACTGCTATGATAATTCCGTTATGGAGAACTTCTTTGGACTGCTTAAACAAGAGATTTACTATGGTGTCGTCTATTACAGCTATGAGGAATTGAAGTCGGAAATTGAACGATACATAAATTACTATAACGAAAAGAGAATTAAAGAGAAACTTGGATGGCTAAGTCCAGTGCAATACAGACTTAGTCTTCAGGCTGCATAAAAATAGCGAGGCAGCCGAAACTGTCTCGCTAATAAAGTCTAACTTTTAGGGGTCACCTC
>NZ_FWWT01000003.1 GCF_900176035.1 Desulfonispora thiosulfatigenes DSM 11270
GACCTGGTCAAGCAAAATTGTAACACTTAATAGAATAAATTATGTAAATCGAGCCTCAAAAGGGGTTTTACCACCTAAGGCACTATGTGGTCTGATATGATGATAATATCCATAAACATAATCGTTAATTAGAAAATTTAAATGATTATCATTTTTTATTTCATAATGCTTAATATGTTCGTTTTTTAATTTACCAAAAAAGGATTCCATAGGGGCATTATCGTACGGACACCCAGCCTTACTCATTGATTGTATGATCTTGTTATTACTACAATATTCTGTAAATGATTTCGAAGTGTACTGCACCCCCTGATCGCTGTGGAGTATCAAATTTTCTTCAGGTTTATTATTTGCCAAAGCTTCATTTAATGTTTCTATTGCTAGATCAGCAGTCATGTAATTTGTAGTTTTAGTCGCAACAATACTACGATCATATAAATCAAGAATTGAGCAATTATACCTTAAACTACCATTTAAAAGGTGTATATAGGTGAAATCAGTGCACCATTTGGTATTTTTCTTTTCTGCTGTGAAATCTTGCTTTATAAGGTTTTCGAAAACCTTATGCGCTTTACCCTTAATATAAGCTGGTTTTCTTTTAAAGGTAATGGATTTTAAACCTAGCTGCTTCATGTATTTATGAATAGTTAAATTGCTGTATTTATGTCCCATTTTAGATAGACGTTTCTGGATCATCCGATAGCCCATTTTACCACTGTATCTGTGATAAGTTGTTTTAATTAGTTCTTTTAAGGTATTTTTTTAATCTCTTGTTTTAAGGAACGTTTTTTCAAATAATTGTAGTAAGCATTTGGATATATGTTTAAGCGATTTAAAAGCCATCTAAGCCCAAATTCATCTTTGTTTTCATCAATAAATATATAGATTAATCTTCTATTTCCTTGGCAAAGAATGCTGCTGCCTTTTTTAAAAAGTTATTTTCCTTTTCTAGTTCTTTATTTTCACGTTCTAATTTTCTGATTTTATCAAGTAATTCTAAATCTTTTGTTCCTGTTTCTGTTTGGCTGCATTCTTTGCGATAGTTTTTAATCCATATATTTAAAGAGCCTTGTCCAAGGCCATATTCTTTAGTTAAACTGGCAACAGATCTGCCTTCTTCAAGATGTAATTTTACTAGTTTTTCTTTAAATGATTTTTCATATATTTTCTTACCCATTTTTGTATCACCACTTTCTTAAATATAATAATATATTATTTCTATGTGGTGTTACAACTTTAGTTTATCATGTCA
>NZ_FWWT01000004.1 GCF_900176035.1 Desulfonispora thiosulfatigenes DSM 11270
GAGGGCCTATAGCTCAGCTGGTTAGAGCGCACGCCTGATAAGCGTGAGGTCGGTGGTTCGAGTCCACCTAGGCCCACCATTTATAAAACAATAAATTGCAAAGTAGAAATTATTACGCATTTATTTTGCACACAACCGTGGGGGTATAGCTCAGCTGGGAGAGCACCTGCCTTGCAAGCAGGGGGTCAGCAGTTCAAATCTGCTTATCTCCACCATTTTGTTCTTTGAAAACTACACAGTGAAGAAAGAAAATTTAATTTTTAACTTAAATTATGTGTAACAACATATATTCTAGTTAAAAACGTAAATTTCGTCGAGTAAAAAGGTTAGCAAGAAAATAAATTAAATTTATTTAATTTATACCTTGATTTACATTAAGGTATTTATTTTAGTTTAATTTAGTAATCAAGAAATAAATAAACGCGAGTTTATTTATATAAATTAAGGTCAAGTTATAAAGGGCATACGGTGGATGCCTTGGCGCTAAGAGCTGATGAAGGACGTGGTAAGCTGCGATAAGCTACGGGGAGCTGCAAGCAAGTTTCGATCCGTAGATTTCCGAATGGGGCAACCTGCTTGGAGTAATATCCAAGTATCATATACTGAATACATAGGTATATGAAGGCAACCCGGGGAACTGAAACATCTAAGTACCCGGAGGAAAATAAAGAAAACTCGATTCCCCTAGTAGCGGCGAGCGAAAAGGGAAAAGCCCAAACCAATCCTTCGGGATTGGGGTTGTGGGACCTGCATAAAGTTCAATTTTCTTAGTCGAATAGATCTGGAAAGGTCAACCGCAGAAGGTAACAGTCCTGTAAGCGAAAAGAAAAGCGAACCGGCGGGTATCCCGAGTACCACGAGGCACGTGAAATCTCGTGGGAATCTGGGGGGACCACCCCCAACC
>NZ_FWWT01000005.1 GCF_900176035.1 Desulfonispora thiosulfatigenes DSM 11270
GTATCATTTCTTAAAATAATTACTCCTTCATTTTTCTAACTTTCTTTCTAATGAATTGAACTTTCCCGACCAACCTTCATGATTACCCGTCAACAAAATAAATAGGAGCTAATTTTTTTTAAACCTCTTAATAAGTTTTAAACTTTTGTCTTCATCATATTTTCTCCGATCTATCAAATCCCCCGTAATTACAATAATGTCGGGTGTTTTCTTTTTTTAAAATTTTAATCATATTTTTATTATTATTGCCAAACTTTTTACTATGTAGGTCTGATAGATGAATAATTTTAAAGCCTTTAAAACCTTTTAAAGATTTATTACTATTGATTTTATAATGGCTAATCATTAAACCATTATTTTCATAATATAAAAAACCTATTATAAAAACCACCAATGCTAAGACTAGAATTAGTTTACCTTTAATGGATCTCACCTCATTTTGAAAATCAAAAAGCATCTATCTTGAGGCTAGATGCTTTAATTGTACTATTTCTTTTTGTTAATCTTTTTATCTACGATATTACCTTTATACATATCTTTTTCTTCTATTTTAATTTTATATGCTCTTTCATAACTTTTTAACAAAAATAACTCTTTTTCAGTAATTATAGATATTGATATACCTGTAGCACCCGCTCTTGCTGTTCTTCCTGCTCTATGCAGATAAACGTGAGGGTCTTCTGGAATATCAAGACTGAAAATATAATCTATATCCTTGATATCTAATCCTCTAGCAGCTATATCAGATGCAAGTAAAAGATTAGTTTTGCCAGAACTAAAGTTATTTAAGGCTTTTTTTCGTTCTTCTTTCCCTACATCTCCATATATAGACTCCAACTTTAAACCATGATATTCTAAATTAGCTACTGACATTTCAATATTATAGGCATTATTAATAAAAGCAATTGCCCTTTTTGGATTAAGTGCATGTACTAATTTACGTAAAGTTAATAATTTATCTCTTCTTTCACAAACAAAGTACATATGTGTTATGTTTTCATTTACTATACTTTTTGGATTAATTTTAATTAATTTAAAATCCTTCATTATCTCTTTTGAGACTGTTAACGTTTTTTCGGGTATTGTTGCAGAAAATAGCATTATTTGCCTATCCTTTAACGTAGTCTTTATCACTGCTTTAATATCATTAAGATTATTCTTATCTAGTAATTTGTCGGCTTCATCTATGACAATTGTTTTAACTGTATGAGGCTTAATTTTTTTCAACTTTATTAGTTCTAAGATCCTTACTGCTGAGCCTACAATAATATGTGGTTTTTCATTTTTCAACACTTCTATTTGTCTTTTAATATTTACATTACCTATAATTACAGCTGAAGTAATATTTAAATCTGAATTATCTACTAAAAGTCTTATTTGATTATTAACTTGAATCGCTAGCTCATGAGTAGGAGCTAAAATAATTACTTGATTATCTCTTTTTTCAGCATCAATTTTTTGAAAAATCGGAATTAAATAGGCCAGTGTCTTACCACTACCCGTTTGAGCCTCTCCAATAATATCTTCATTCAAAAGTGCCTCTGGTATTACTTCTTCTTGTATCTTTGTAGGTTTTTCAATTTCTTGTAATTTTAATCCTTTAATTATATTCTGGTCAACACCAATTTCTTCAAACGTTTTATCCATATAATAATATTACTCCTCTATGTGTATAATTTAAATCTTCTCTTGGTTGAATTGTATCCTACTTTAAAAGTCTTTACAAATATAATATAAATAGGATGTATGTTTACTTATTATACCCAAACTTATAAAATTTAAAAACTTTCTGTTATACTTAACCCATTAGATAAAGCATAAAAAAGATGGTCTACTCGACTTTAAATAATCGAATAACCATCTGCAATAAATTTTCCAAAATTCAAATATAACTTAGTTCAAATGTGCGTGTTCAGCTAATCTATTTACCTCTCCTTGAACCTTTTGAGCTATTTCCGCAAGTTCTCCCCCTACTTTAGCTACTTCTTCCATAGCCATAGTTTGGTTTTTGCTTATATCTGTATTTTGTTCTGCTTCACTATCTAATTCTTCTACAGTACTTACAATTTTATTTAAACTATCCCTAATTTCATGAATTTCACTTATTAATCTCACAATAACATCATCACTTGTTTTTAATTTACTATTTGTTTCTGATGCCTTTTTACTAACTTCTAAAACAAGCTGAGTTATTTCATGTAAATTTTCATGAATATCCTTTGTGGCTAAAGCACTTCCTTCAGCTAATTTACGTACTTCTTCCGCTACTACTGCAAAACCTCTACCATTTTCTCCTGCTCTTGCTGCTTCAATTGCAGCATTTAAAGCAAGTAAGTTTGTCTGGTCTGCAATTCCTTTTATTGTATTAACAATATTTACAATACCATCTGCTCTTTTTGATAAAACACTTAAACCTGAAATGGTATTATCCATGGAATCATTTAAGATTTGGATAGATTCTTTGATTATTGCCGTATCATCAACAATTGTTTCTAATTGATCGTCAGTTTCTTTCATACTTTCTTTGAAGTTACCAAGTTTTTTGGTTTGAGACTCTGAGGTACTAGCCACCTGCGTACTCATAGCCAAAGTTTCTTCACTTGAAGCTGCTAATTCTTCACTAATAGAGCCCAGTTGTTGTGATTCTTGACCTAATATATCCATCATGTTCTTTTCGACAGTTACATCTTTTATAACTTCAATTGCACCAATAGTTTTGCCATTTGAATCAAAATAAGGTATATAAGAAATTAAGGTAGGTATTTCCTGATTTTTTTTATCTTTAATATCTACATAAACATCTCTCACAGGATCTTTTCCATTTTTTAAATGTTTTTGCACAACACAATTTTCACCACAAATAGAAGCCTTAAAGACATCATAGCATTTCATTTTGAATGCTTCTTCTTTAGTATAGCCTGTCATTTTTTCCATAAGTGGAGAAAATTCTATGATGTTAAAATCCATATCACGAATATAATAAGGATAAGGCATAGCAATTCGTAATCCATCACATCTTAATTGATCATCAGTTTTCACACGTTTTTCTTTTTCTACTTCAGTCTTTTCTATTTCTTGCTGCTTTCGATTAAAAAACTTCATCTCGTGCACCTCCACAAAACTTTCCTAAACTTTCATCTCTATTTTGTCGCTCATTTTGTTATACAATAAGGTATTATTTTTGCCATTAACCATATATTTACTTTAACATTTAACTATCTATATTCTAGATGCAAAGTAAATAACCCTTTAATTTGTTTTTATTTTTAGCTATAAAAAACCCCTTAAGCTTTAAATTTAGCGTAAGGGGTTAGTTCTTATTTTAAATTATTTAATTCCTGCTGCTATCTTAGCATTATTTTGATGTTGAACATCAATTTTTCCATCTTTATGTCTAGTACTATTTTTAAAATGAAGATCAAAATGACCATCCATTCCATTATTTTTTACCCAATCTAAATTATATCCTGCTCCATATCCTTCACTTCTCCAGGAAGTATGAACTCCACCTGGATCTTTATCATTTCCAGCATGAGGCATACCTGAACAGCTTGCTGCCAGCTTTCTTCCATTATAATGAATTATTACAGGTTTAGCTGCCCATTTAAACTGGCCGCCCCAAATTTCCTTCATAATTTTTGTATCATCCATGCTTAGAGTTTCTAACTCTGCATGATTTGCCCCTGCTGTTCTTTTTACCATAAAAGTTCTACCTGAATTAAAGTCTTCAACCTTTAAAACAGCTCCAATAGGTATTACATATTGAGCCTCTGTCCACCAATCTAAATACTCACCAAATTTTTCTCCTGGAGTTTCTTTTACATCAATATTATAAACTGGTACTTTTAATGTATCACCAATATGTATAACAGAATTTTCGTTTAAATTATTTGCTTTAAGAAAATCCTTAAAAGGAACTTGAAGTTCCATAGCTAATTTCCAAAGAGTATCGCCTTTTTTAACTTTATATGTATTTTCTGTACTTTCATCTTTATTAGGTTTAGGGTTTGTGTTTGTGTTTGTGTTTGTATTTGTATTTGTATCCTTCACAACTTGTCCACTATAATTTTGATTTGGAGTAGACCCTGGTATAGTAATAGTTTGTCCAATATAAAGGATTGTATTTCCTGTGGCTTTATTAGCGTTCATAAGTTCAGTACAACTAATATTAAACCTCTGACTTAATTTCCAAAAAGTATCCCCAGCTTTAATTTCATAATTTTCATTTTGGGCATTTGCTATACCTATACTTCCCGAGAGAACTGTTAAACCAACAACTGATGATAAAATCATTTTTTTAATATTCACACTTTTCCCCTCCAAATTATGTATTTACCAATTTTGCTATACCTATTATACCATTAAACATAGTAAAGTTGTTGCTTAATTTTCCAGATATTACTGGCAAAATAATGTAAAGGCTGTTGAACATAAAGTTCAACAGCCCCTTAATTATCTTAGAATTCTCTTTTTATTGATTGCTTTTTAGCATTTTTATTATGATTTTGTGCTTCTCTAGTTATAGGAGTCTGATAATTACATTTTCTCATTCTTGCTTCTTTGTTATCAGGTTGACTATCTTTAGGCATAATTAACACCCCTTTTCCGCAATTATTAAACAAATATAACAATTAAAAATCTTACAAAATTAGTATTTGCGAAAAGTCTAAGTTTTATGTAATAAAGCTTACTATTTAGTAAGCTTTTCAAATCTCTTTCTATATCCACATTTTTTACATAAAGGTTCTACTACTTCCCTTTGAGAAAAACCATTAACCATATTTAGGGACCTTTTATTATTAATGATTTCTGTGAATTTTTTTTCATAAATATTACCCAAATTAATCACACCATCTGAGTCTAAGCAACATGGGACAACAGTTCCATCTACTAAAATAGCAATTTGACTTCGTAGTCCATAGCAAAAACCTTTTTCGCTTATATCGTTGATACCTAAGTTTGGCCACGTAAATTTGGTTTCTTGACTTAAATAAATAGAGTTTACTAATTTTATTCCTTTACCCGGAGTTACCTTTTCTTCAATTTTAAAAGGCAAATTTAAGGAACTTTGAATATAATTAAGCATAAAGTCATTTTTAGACGATTTATTTTCTACGTTATTAGAGTTATTTAAATTCCACAGCCTAAGTTCGATAATTAAATCTGTTTCTTTAACTGCTCTATGCATGAAATCCAAAATATCTTTAATGTACTTTTCTTTTTCATTGAGGTTATTATTTTCACAGCTTTGTAAAGAAAAACTAATTTGTCTTAAAGCAGGGCTATTTAATAAAATATCCCCTGTTTTTTCTATCAAAGTTCCATTAGTGGTTAAATTTACTTTAAATCCTTCATTATCACTAATCTTAAGTAATTGTTCTAGTTCTGGATGAAGTAATGGTTCTCCTTTTACGTGAAAATAAAGATAATCAGTATATTTATTAATTTGATTTAATATTTTTTTAAAATTATCTATCGTTATATATTCTTGTTTTCTATTCGTTGGGGGACAAAAACTACATTTCAAATTACAGATATTTGTAATCTCTAGATAAATTCTTTTAAACTTTTTCATCAGAACATCCCTTTTCATATCTCGCATATAACGGATATAATTATCTATTTTTTATTTTCTAAAATGAGCTAAATATAATATTGCGGTCTTTATTTTTATCACTTCATTAACTATTATATCATTATTTGAAATTATACACATAAAAAGAGCACCTCCTCATCTTAGATTTTATCTAAGATGGGGGGTGCACTTCGATATAACCTTTTAAATATCTGCTTTCCATAATCCGTGTAAATTACAGTATGCATATACTTCAACATCATCTTTATCACAGGTTACTATTTTTGGCTCATCATTTGGTGAAAGCGCTATTCTTTCAACTGTATCATCTGTTACAACTACTACCCACTCAATAAAATGAGCTTCTGTCATCGGATGTGGTACTGAACTTACATCTACATGAATCTGATTATCCTTTTTAGTTACCACTGGGATATGTTTTTCATAAGCAGCTTCAGTAGTATTAGCTTCTAGCTTAACCATAGGCTGACCACAGCAAACTAATTCTCCTCCACCGTTTTTAATTAACTCTACTATGTTACCACATATTTCACAACGGAAAAAAGATACTTTCGATTTCATATTATTACCACCCTTCTCTTATTATTTTACTAATAATTAAACTTAATAGTTGTCAGCTTTAATTTGAAAAAATGCTTGTGGATGATCACATACTGGACATACTTCTAAAGCTTTTTTACCAACATGAATATGACCACAATTATCACATTTCCACTCTTGTTTTTCTTCTCTTTCAAAAACTTTTCCTTCGTTTAGGTTTTCTAGTAGTTTTAAATATCTTTCTTCATGTTCTTTTTCAATGCGAGCTACTTGTTCAAAAAGATAAGCAATCTTATCGAATCCTTCTTCTTTAGCTTCTTTTGCAAACTTTGCATACATGTCTGTCCATTCGTAGTTTTCACCAGCTGCAGCATCCTTTAAATTCTCTTTTGTATCTGGGATACCATCATGTAAAAGTTTAAACCAAATTTTAGCATGTTCTTTTTCATTATTAGCTGTTTCTAAAAACAAATCAGCTATATGATTAAAACCATCTTTTTTTGCTCTAGAAGCATAATATGTATACTTGTTTCTTGCTTGTGATTCGCCCGCAAAAGCTGCCATTAAATTTGCCTCAGTTCTTGTTCCTTTTAGATCCATTTCTTTTCCCTCCTATAAGTAACTATATAGTATATTTCAACATTCTATTTAAATGTCCTGTTTTTAATTTTAATTATTTAGATTTTAAGGTGTATTAACTGCAACTATACCATAAAAAAATTCCGATAAATTTAGAGTTTTATCTATTTCAAATCCTTCAGAAACTAATAAATCAATAACTTCATTTTTATCAATTCTATCTTGTATAGGGGGACCTTTTTTATCTTGTCCCATTTCCCATTCTATTATCGCTAATTTACCCTTATCTTTTAAAATTCGTTTAATTTCTTTTAAAAAGGTGTTTTTATCTTCAACTTCATGAAGTACATTTACTAGTAATGAAAAACTAGTTGATTTATTTTCTAGCTTTAGCTCATATTCATCAGTCTTAATACCTACAATATTAAAAGACTCAGCTACAGAAGCTCTTCTTTCCACCTCTGAAAGCATTTCATCTGACGTATCCAAAGCATATACCTTATTATTAGGATCAACAATGTTTGCAGCAGATATTGTAAAATAACCAATCCCGCAACCAATATCTGCTACTATATCATCTGTAGACAGCCCTAATATTTTTAATGTATCTAAAGGAGGTAAGTTCTGACGCCTCCACTCATTATCGAGCATATCTTTATTTTTAGATTCAAATTTATGTACCATAATTACCTCCTTGGATAAAAGCATATTCACTAAACTATCAGAAAAAAATTCCAGTTATATCATCTTTAGGCCAACATCTTAAAATAATCTATAACCTCTTTCGCATTACCTTGAAAAACCATTTCCCTGGTACACTTTTTCATTTGATAAGAATACATAGGATCATAGTATTCTTTTAAAAGTATTTCTATCCAATTTCTATGTAAGTCGGGTTTATTAGAACCAATTTGTATTTTAAATGCATCTTCAAATACATTTAAAAGTCTTTTATGACCTTCAACGCCTAATCTTTTCTGCAGCTTATTTATACTTCTAGTGATATAACCAGACCACTCTATAAGCCCTGTTGAATGTCCAAATGTATCTATATAATTAGCTTGTGACATGAGTACATACTCATTAAAGGTAATTTGAACCCGCTCTTCAAAAGGTACATTCAATACCACTAAATTACCCTTTCTAAAAAACTCAAATAACTCTTTTGGTATAAAACAATAACCAATATTTCGTGATTCATCTTCTAATATCATATATTTATGTTTCTCATGTTTATGTGAGATAAGAGCATAAGAAAGATTATTTTCAAAATCAATTTGACTAGGTTGTGGTGTAACATGATTTCCAAATGATGAACCACGATGGTGGGCAATTCCTTCTAAATCAATTGCATTTTTAAGTTCTTTTAGAAGTATTGTTTTACCAGAACCTGTATATCCTCCTAGTAAAATCGGTGTACTTATTTGTTTTTCCGGAGAAAGTTCTTCTATTAAATAATTCCTAAACGCTTTATATCCTCCCTGAAGACGCAGTACATCATTACCAGTAGCTTCTTTTATCCATTTTTGAGTTATTGCAGAACGCTGACCACCTCTAAAACAGTAAATCATAGTATTAGGGTGCTTAGTGATATAAGATGACCAGGCATCTATCCTGGACTTTCTTAAATCTCCAGAGACTAACTGGTGTCCTAATTTTACAGCTTCTTTATTTCCTTTTTCTTTATAACAAATTCCAACTAAATGTCTTTCTTCATCATTCATAAGAGGTAAATTTATTGCATTTAAAAAGGCACCCTTTTCATACTCTATAGGAGCTCTAACATCTATTAGTGGGATTTTTTCTAAGACAATTTTTTCAAAGTCATTATATGTATAATTGCTTAAACTAGATCTATTCATTTGTTAAGGCTGAGATTTCAGCTCCATTACTATACTCTGTTAATTTAATGTTTTCCATATAAATTCTCCTTTATTCAAAACTCATATCCCAAAATCCCATTTCATATCGACATGCTTCTAAAAAGATTGTCATTAACTTTTCTTTTTCTTCTTCGTCAATATCTTTACATATCCTATCCACAAGCTCACAAGACTTAATACTAAAATCTTCGAATCCTTCTCCAGCGTAATCTTCAATCCAAGGATAGTAGTAATTGTCTTTAGCATTATTATTACCATTTTTAATACATTGTTCTTTTAAAGTTTTTCCTATATATTCATAAGTTAGTGTACAAGGAAGCGCAGACATAAAAATCTCTTTAATATCCCCACCCTCTTTAAAGCTTAACATATAATCTAAATATGCTCTATTTGCAGGTTCAATTTTCATATTATCAATCATAAAAACATCAAGATTAAAATCTTTAAGATATCTAATATGCATATTAGTTTCTTCTGCAATTACAACACCTATACATGTATGTAAAAATTGCAAATCTTCTATTCTATCAGATAATAAGAATGCATGTGCATATACCTTACCATAATCCTTTAGATATAATGTGTCTTGTATAAGATACTTTTTAAATTTTTCTTTTTCTAAACTTCCATCCCCTAGTCCCTTAATAAAGGGATGTTTCATGTAATCTTCATAATATTTTTTCACTCTCTGATCTTCAATAATCATTTTAGCAAAACTCATATTTTCACCCTCTTATAATTTTACTAATTCTCTAAATTTATTTAATGGTAACAATGTTAGAACAATTGAACTAGCTAATGCTTCTACTCCATATCCAAGCAAACTATATCCTGCCGCATAATACCAGACATTCATACCCTCTGGTGCAAAATGACCAAAGAAAATTATTCCTGAATAAATACTAAATAAAATAGATATAATTGAAGCAAATATAGCCCCTAAAAACAATTTACTCTTTTTATCAATACCAAAGATAGGAGTAAATGCTATCGCCATCATTCCACCTAAATAATCTAGGGGTATTTGTAATGGGAAAAAGGGTGGAGCAACGACAATTTTGGTAAGTCCAACAACAATACCACAAATTAGCGCTTCTTCCTTTCCGGCTATCACAGCTAGTACCATAATAGGAAGTATAGATAATAAACTACAGCCTCCTCCTTGTGGAAATGGCACTATTTTAATCATGTACAAAACAAGGGTTAATGTTGTAACAACTCCAATTCTCGTTAACCTTCTTGTATCTAATTTAAATCCTTTTAGATTAACACAAGTTATAACACTAAGTACTACTGTGAAAATCACTGCTAAAAAAATTGCTATACTCATTCTATTTTCCCCCTTTTTATAGAAAAATGCAACTTTCTCTGATAAGTTAATTAGAATTTTGCAATAAAAAAAAACGTGCACCTAACTGGTTAGCACGTTTAAAAATACTAATATAACATATTTCCTACGCTGGCATTACCCAGATCAGGTCAGAGGTCAGAAGATACATCTTCTATCTCAGCCGTTTACACAGCTCCCTTATATTTTTCTAAATTATATCTTAAATTTCTAATTTATTCAATATTTTAATAATTATCTGCGATTATCTAATAATATTATTAACTCTCTTTATTAATAATATCTGCCTTAATATAAAAACCGACAGAAGATACAGATATATTTTTTCAGTAAAAAACCTCTTAAAGAATTAACTTTAAGAGGTTTAAATTGACTAGATAACTGTGATGTTTTCAGCTTGAGGACCTTTAGCTCCTTCAACAACGTCAAAAGATACATTTTGACCTTCTTCAAGAGTTTTGAATCCTGTTGAGTTGATTTGTGAAAAATGTGCAAATACGTCTTTACCATCTTCACCTGTAATAAAACCAAAACCTTTTTCTGCGTTAAACCATTTTACTGTACCATTCATATAATAATACCTCCGAAATTTCATTCCTTTAATCCTGTGCAAAAATTATTAGTACTAAAATTCCCGAAATAACAATACCAAATCTAAACTTAGTAAACTCAGAACATATTACATAATAAATATTTACTGCTGAATTAAGGTAAGTTCATTCTATCATGAATTTATATTCTGTGCAAGTATTTTTATGATATTTTTTATTTTTTTTTGCATTTATTTATAATTATATTTTTCAAGTGTAAATTTACAGGTATTTTATTAGTTTAAAACTTTATTATGCGTCTACTTCTAACACTACGGGACAGTGATCACTCCCCATAATTTCTGCATGAATTTGGGCATCTTTTATTTTGTCTTTTAACTTTTCCGAAACTAAAAAATAATCTATTCTCCACCCTACATTTTTTTCTCTTGCTCTTGCCATATAAGACCACCAAGTATAAGCTTCAGTTTTTTCAGGATAAAAAAATCTAAAAGAATCAATGAATCCAGCCTCTAAAAGTTTAGATATTTTATCTCTTTCTTCATCAGAAAACCCTGCATTTTTTCTATTTGTCTTGGGATTTTTTAAGTCGATTTCTGTATGAGCAACATTAAAGTCACCACAAGTTATAACAGGCTTTTGACTATCTAACTTTTGTAAATATGCTTGAAAATCATTTTCCCAATTCATACGATAATCCAATCTTAAAAGCCCTCTTTGCGAATTTGGTGTGTAAACATTTACAAGATAGAAATTAGGAAATTCCATTGTTATAACCCTACCTTCTTGGTCATGTTCTTCTATTCCTATGCCATAAGTCACAGATAAAGGGGTATATTTTGTAAAAATCGCTGTACCAGAATATCCTTTTTTAACTGCATAATTCCAGTATTGTTCATATCCCTCTAACTTTAAATCAATTTGACCTTCTTGTAATTTTGTCTCTTGAATAGAAAATATATCAGCATCTACTTCAGTAAAGTAATCTAAAAATCCTTTTTTAACACAAGCCCTTATACCATTAACATTCCAAGAAACCAATTTCATCTAAAAAACTCCTTATATAAATATTTGAACCGTTTACAAGATATAGTTGAAAACGAGATTATAATAATTTAAAACTATTTAAATTGCAAATTTATTTACAATTTCTTTAAGTTTAGTTGCTAATTCACTTATAGAATTAGTATTTGCAGATACTTCTTCAAAAGAAGCCGTTTGTTCTTGTACTGCAGCAGCTACGTCCTGAGTGCTATTACTGTTTGCTTCAGATATTTCACTTAAAACAACTGAAGCATTTTTAATATTTTCAAATTCTGCTAAGACAATTCCTACTATTTGTTTAATTTCTTCTGATTCTATTAGTGTAGTATTAGAATTTGCTAAAATTAATGATAACTGGTTTTCTAATCCTTCCATAGAATCTTCTTGAATTTTAATTTTAGCTACTAATTCATCCATAGATTGATTAACATCATTACTTTTCATACCCATATTTTTAACTATTTCATTAATATTACTAGCTGATTTATCTGTTTCTTCTGCTAATTTTCTAATTTCGTCAGCTACCACTGAAAAACCTCTTCCATGTTCTCCAGCACGTGCTGCTTCAATTGAGGCATTTAAAGCCAATAAGTTGGTTTGTCCAGAAATATTTTTAATAAGTTCTACAATTTCTCTAATATTTATTGAATAATGATTTAAATCATTAACAACCTGCGAAGCTGATTCAATTGCAGTAATAAAATCAGTTAATTCTTGGGATTGTTTGAATACATATTCATTACCCACCTTTACAGAATGCTCGGTTTCTTTAGAATAACCCAATGTCATATTTGCTTTTTGATTTACATTTTTAAGTTCTACTTGAAGTTTATTTATTAAATCTAGTAACTTCTCTATTTCATTACCTTGAGTAATAGATCCATCTGAAACCTCCTGAGATGAATAAGCAATTGACTCTGTAGATTGAGTTAATTCATGAGTAGTGATAGCAATTGTATTCATATCAGTTGCTATTAAATTCGAAGCCTTAGCAATTTCTTGAACTATTTTATGTATATCATCTATAAAAAGATTAAAATAGTTAGTAAGTGTTCCTATCTCATCTTTACTATTAGTCTTAATTCGTTTAGTTAAATCACCTTGACCTGAGGATAAATCTTTTAATTCATTCATCAAAACTTTAAGTGGTTTTAGAATTCCTTTATTTAACAAAAGTATTGATAGTATACCAATCAGCAAGGCTAATATTAAAAAAACTGAATTAATAGTTTTGGCCGTAAGAACCTTATTTCTTGAATAAAGCGAAAAATCCGTTACTAATTCATTAATTTCTTGTACATATGTATCTATTTCAGTATTAATAATCGCTAAAGATGTTTCATCTTCTTTCTCCATGATATTCATAAAAGCTGGTTTATATCTTTCATCCCACTGATTTTTAATTTTCTCCAAGCTTTTTTTTGTTTCTTCATGTTTTAAGGGTTTTAATCCTAGAGAATCATTTCCATTTTGAATATTATTAATAATATCATCAAAAGTTTTTATTTTTTCACCTAAATCCTTTTTAGCTGTTAGATTATTTTCAAATATAATCATATTTGATACTTGTGCCATTCTAAAAGTGGTAGCCCTTAATCTGCCTGAGAAATTTATAAAACTAGAATCCGATTCAAGCATTTGGTACGTTGAATAGTTGACTGTAACAACCGATAAAACAGTTATTATCATTAGTAGAAAGGTTACTATAATCTTTGTTTTAATTTTCATATAAACCTCCATAATTTAAGTTTTTTATAATAATTTAGTATAGCATATTTAGTAAGCCTTTCCATATTTTCTTGAATAGAAAAAACAAAAGACCACTAGCTTTGCTAGTGACCTTTTAAAAATTTCATTACATATTTTTTATTTTTAAACCTTTTTAAATAATTAACTTATTGAATTAAGTTAATTATTTAGTAACATCCGTAATTAGTACATCTTTAGGTAATTCGAAAATATTTTCAGAAATTTTTTCGGTTTTAATATTTTTATATTCCATAACTACTTTTTTATCACTATCAAGTCCTTCTTCTACCTTTATAGGTAGATTGCTTTTAGTCGAAAACCACATTTTTAAAATTTCTTTTCCATCTTTATTAACTTCAGAGATAACTTTACATTCCTCATCAGCATAAGTAGTAGTTTCTACGATTTTTGCGTTTTCTAAATTTATATTTTTTATATAATCACTTGGTTTTTTAATACTTTCGTTTTCTGGATTTTTTACATTCATTTTTATCGCCATCTTTTTAGTAGGTAAATAAGTATAAGAGATGTTTTTATTCATATCTAAAATGTAAATTATCTCTTCTTCATCAGCCATGAATTGATTTTTAACCCACTTATCCTTTGTCCAATTTTTCCCTTTTGTAACCTCTTCTTCTGAGGTCATGATGAAATCATATGATAAATCCTTGATTTTTTCTGATTTTTCAAAAAGAGTGGCTATTTTTTCTTCTTTGGCACTTCCTTTATCCTTAGATACTGAATCATCCTTATTTCCACAGGCAACGAGGAATGTACTAAGTACTAAAGACAATAAAACTAATAAAGCTATTTTTTTCATATACAACTCCTCCTTAATAAAATAATATTTTCCTAACCTTACATTCAGGTCTTTCATAATTAACTATCCCCACTAATAATAACATATTATTACAAATAAACACATCATTTATTTAGGTAAGTTAAATTGTCTTACATTTTAACATAACTTAACCTCTTATTACTATCTTTATTCTATTTTTTTATTTTTGTCTTTATTTAAAAGAATTTGACTTAATGTCTTGAGATAATATTAAAATGAATAATTTTCTAATATAAGTGAAAAATAGGGTAAGTATTTCTCTTTTAAATTCATGCTTTGGAGGAAAATATGCACATAGATAAAGAATATCCTTTTTCCAAATCACCACAATCATATTGGCTGGCTTCCACCCCTGTAACCAAGTATCCTGCTTTAATGGAAGATGTAAAAGTTGATGTTGCTATCATTGGCGGAGGCATTACAGGCATATCCTGTGCTTATGAGCTTGTTCAAGAGGGTTTAAAAGTTGCCATTTTAGAATCTGATCGGATTTCACAAGGTACAACAGGACATACTACTGCAAAAATAACTTCCCAACATGGTCTAATCTATAACAAAATTAAAAACCAAATTAGTGAAGAATTTGCAAAGCAATATGCTGATGCCAATGAATATGCCCTGTCCTTTATTAGAAAAACTGTAAAAGAACTTGAGATAGAATGTAATTTAACTACCGAATCAGCCTATGTCTTTACGCAGCAAGATGAATATATCCAGGAAATCAACAATGAAATAGCTACCGCTTCTAACCTAGGTCTTAGTGCAAGTTTTGTAAATCAATTACCTTTTAGTTTACCTATTAAGGCAGCTATTCGTTTTGACAATCAAGCTCAGTTTCATCCTCGTAAATATCTTTTAAAGTTAGCACAGGAATGTATAAATAAAGGCGTCCAAATATATGAACAAAGTAGAGTTGTTGATATTATTGAAGGCAGTCCCTATATTTTAACTACTGGTCAAGGGAAAAAATAACCGCTGAAAAGGTTATTATTGCTTCTCATTATCCCTTTTATAACAAAGCCAATCTTTATTTTAGCAGAATCTCTACAGAGAGATCTTATGTAGTAGCAGTTAAAGCTGTGGATAAATATCCTGGAGGAATGTATATTTCAGCCGAGGATCCTACTAGATCCTTAAGAAGCCAAGATACTGAAAATGGAGAACTACTCTTAGTAGGTGGAGAAAATCATAAAACAGGACAAGGTGTTAACACACAAAACCATTATGATTTATTAGTTAATTACTCTAGAAAATTATTTAGCATAGAAGATATTCCCTATCGCTGGTCCACCCAAGACTGTATGACTGTGGATGGACTCCCATACATAGGTCAATATACAGAAAAAACACCCAATATGTATATTGCTACAGGTTATGGAAAATGGGGAATGACTAATGGTACAGCTGCAGGTATGGTTATAAAAGATTTAATAATAAAGGGAGATAGCCCTTGGAAAGATGTCTATAATCCATCACGTCAAACCATTAAAGCTTCTGCAAAAAAATATATTACCGAAAATTATAATGTTGCACGAGAACTTTTAAAGGGTAAACTTTCTCCCCTTCCAAATAAAGTTGAAATTAAACGTGGAGAAGGCAAGGTAATTGAAGCTGATGGACAAAGATGTGGCGCATTTAGAGATACCCTTGGTAAACTCCATATAGTAAATACAACATGTACCCATCTTGGATGTGAATTAACTTGGAATTCAGCTGAAACCTCTTGGGACTGTCCATGTCACGGATCTAGATTTTCCTATAAAGGAGAAGTAATTGAAGGCCCAGCAATTAAACCTTTAGATGCCCGTAATGATGTTAATTTAATTGAACGATTAATTAAAGAGGACTTTTAATTATTTAAATATCTACAGCTAGTTAAGTGTACTTAATTTGAGAAATTAAAGAAGGTCTGTATTTCAAACATTTATTAAAAATGATATGCTCCCCTTATAGTAGACAGTTAAAATAATATACCTGTTTGCTATAGGGGAGTTTTATTATAGGGAAAAAATCTAAGGTATTATTTGAAATAAAAATAACTTTGTTATGTTTTTAGTCCCTTAACTAAAAATTCTATCATGGTTTCAATCTCCTGTTCATCATTCCAGTCTTGGTTAGGGGAAATCAGAAAACGAGTTACAGCATACCCTGCTATTGTACTAAAGATTAATCTCGCTATGGTTTCATAAGGTAATAAAACTATTTCACCCTGCTCCTGAAAATATTCAATTGCGAGTTGTATTTTAGTCATTATTCTTGTTGTTAGGATTTCTTTAACCATCTGTTGTAATTCAAGATGAAAGGAAATTTCGTTAGCAATTATTTTTAAAATAGCTTGATTGTTTTTAATAAATTCAAATCTGTCTTTAATAATTGTACGTAGGAAATCTGCAAAATCCACATACTGTTTTTCCAGTATACTCTCAAAATCCTTTAGAACAATCGGGGCTCCTAAACCTACAATAGTTGGAGAAACTATACTAAAAAGCAAGGCTTTCTTGGTTTTATAATGACGAAAAATAGTACCCTCAGCAACTCCAGCTTTTTGAGCAATTTCACTAGTTGAAGCTCCCGCAAAACCTTTTTCGCTAAAAACAGCTACAGCTGCTTTTAAGATATTTTTTTGTTTTTCTGTAAGATTTTTTTCTGTTTCAAGGTATTGCTGTAAGAGAATACTTAAAGCATTATCACTTAAGTTTTGCATTTAATAGCTCCTTTCATTTTTCCCCTTATTCTAGAGCTTTAAGTCCTAATTTTTCTTTAATATCTTCAAAACTTGCATATATTAAAGGTATAATTATAATAGTTAGAAATGTAGCTGATAACATACCTCCAATAACAGCTATTGCTAAAGGTGAAAACCTTTCAGAACCTAAGGCTAGCTGTAATGCTAATGGAAGCATTCCTACTACATCTGAAAGAGCAGTCATCATTATTGGTCTAAATCTTGTCCTGATAGCTCCTACTATTGCTTCTTCTATATTCATACCTTCTTTTCTTTTATCCTGTATATACCCAATTAAAAGTATAGAATTATTAACAACTGTCCCCGCTAACAAGATAAAACCTAAAAGAACGGGCATAGATATATATTTATTTGCAAGGGCTAAGGCTGGAGCTATACCTATAATTACTAAAGGTATGGCTGACATAATTGTTATTGGATGTAAAAAAGATTTAAACTGGGGAACTAAAATCAAATAAACAAAAATAATCGCCATAGAAAGTAACATAAGCATATCTTTCATGGAATCTGATAAAGCCTCTTGTTCTCCAGTAAGCTTGGCACTATATCCTGTTGGCAAGGGATAATTATCCAGTATTTTATTAATATCTTTAGTTATATGGCTAAAGGGACGATCATGGGTATAACCTAAGATGTCTATATTATACTCTAAATTATCCTTAGTTATAATGTTAAATCTTTTTGTAATATCAATAGATGCAACTTCCCGTAGCGGGACTTTAATTCCAAGAGGAGACTGAATAGCTACATCTAATAGATCATCCACAGACTCTCTATAATCATCCCTATAACTTACTGTTATATCGATATTTTTAGCTTCATCTAAATTCATTGTTGTATTTTTAAGACCTTCTATTGAGCTATATACTTGACTAGCAATAACTCTATTATTAAGACCTAATTCTATGATTCTTTGCTCATTTGTTTTAATATTGAGTTGTTTATTATTCATATCAAAACTCTTATAAACATTAGTCGTGCCTTCTACTTCTTTTATCTTTTCCTCCAAGCCTAGTGCCATTGTATATAATATTTCTTGATCCGGTCCACTTATTTTAATATCTAAAGGAGCTGGAGAAGTCCCTATTGCCGTTCCTCCCTTTTCCTTAACTACAAATCTTTTTATATCTGGAATTTTAGTAATTTTCTTTCTTAATCTTTCTTGAAATTCCCAAATGGTTTCATTTCTTTGTGTTCTATTATTCAAATTAACTGTTATCATCCCTTGATTCGTTCCCATTATTCCAAAATCGCCAAGCTGATTACTTCCTTTTTCATATCCTAGCTGTGAATCATAGCTTATAATATTTTTTCTTTTTCTAACAATTTTTCAATATCCTTAATTGTCTCAGTAGTATCCTTAATGTCAGTTCCATCTTCCATTTCTATTGAAATAAAAGTAGTTCCGCTATCAAATTTAGGAAGCATTTCTACACCATTTGTAATTAAAAATCCTCCACTTAAAACCATTAAGACAATTATGGATATATACGACTTTACCTTATTACCAATAACATACTTTGAAAGTCTTAAATAAAGATTTAACAATTTGTCCATCATTTTATTAAAAGGATTTGTTACTTTACTAATATTTTTTTCTACTTTTGGTAATCTAAATGGATCAAGTAATACTGTTAATAAAGGTATTATAGTTAGTGCTATAATTAATGAAGATAAAATAGCAAATATTATAGTCATTGATAAAGGTCTGAACATCTCCCCTACAAAACCTTTAATAAAGATAAGAGGCACTAGAACAATTAAAGTAGTAGTTGCTCCTGCAATAGTTGGAAGAGCTATTTCATTGGTTCCATCTATAGCTGCTGATACTATATCTTTTCCTAAAACATCCTGGTGTCTTACAATGTTTTCCACAACTACTATAGCTCCATCGACAACAAAACCAATACTCAAAATTAATGCTGAAAGTGTTACTAAATCTAGCTTCATTCCAAATAACTTCATAAGTCCTAAAGTAGCTAAAAATACTAACGGCATCGAGATAGAAACTACTAATGATTGATTTATCTTAGTTATAAACAAAATAATTACAAATACAGTTAAAAGGATAGCCGTGAAAACACTACTACTCATATTATTTACCATTTGCTTCGTAAATGTTGAATCATCCTGAGCTACCTTAAAATCAATAAAGGGATATTTCTCTCTTAATTCTTCAAGCTCTCCTTCTACATTTTTTATCACTGTTTCTGTATTATCATTAGTTTTTTTAGTAATCATTAAAGCAATTGCTTCTTCTCCATTAAATCTATAAGAGCTTTCGAGCTTTTCCGTTGATAAATCTACAGCAGCAATTTCTTCTAAATAAACAAAACCCCCGCCATTTAAAGGAACCATAGTTTTTTTAATATCATCAAGTGTTTGAAAACTTTCTTCAATCCTAATTAAGATATCTTTATTCTCATGAGTAACTTTACCCCCAGGGGCTTTAATATTATTTTGCTTTAAAATTTCAGATACTTGTTCTAGCGAAATCCCATAAGCTACTAACTTATCTTTATCTACTTTTACTTGGATTTCATTATTATAACCTCCAAATAATTCGACAGAAGCAACTCCCTCTAAAAGCTGAAGATCATAAGCAATTTTATCGTCAGCTAATTGCCTAATATCTCGCATACTTAAAGATTTACTATTTAAACTTATGGTCATAATTGGTTTATCAGCTGTACTAAATTTTAAAACCCTTGGTTCCATTATTTGATTTGGTAAGCTTTGTCTAATTCGACTAATGGAGTTTTGAATCTCAATTGCCGCTTCATCTATATTTCTACTATAATCAAATTCTAACTGGATAATTGCTATATTATCTTGGCTAGTTGATTTAACATTTTTAATTCCTTCTAGTTTTCCAAATTCATCTTCCATAGGTTCTACTACATCTGTAACCACATCTTGAGCAGCAGAGCCTGGATACTGGGTTATCACTGTAGCCATCGGTGGATTTGTATCAGGAGATAATTGAGTACTCATTGTGAACCTAGCGTAAAAACCAAAGATAACTATACCTATAATTATAGTTAAAATTAAATATTTGTTTTTAACAGAAAATTTACCTATATTCATAAATTACCCACTCCTTGATAAACAAATATTTTTGCACCATCGTATAATGTAGTTATATTTTTATAGGCAATTTTATCTCCCTTTTTTAAACCCTCTAAAACCTCTACTTTATCTCCTACTTTTA
Organism: Desulfonispora thiosulfatigenes DSM 11270; assembly: GCF_900176035.1. Classification (NCBI taxonomy): domain Bacteria; kingdom Bacillati; phylum Bacillota; class Clostridia; order Eubacteriales; family Peptococcaceae; genus Desulfonispora; species Desulfonispora thiosulfatigenes. The sequence continues at coordinate 20,089 of NZ_FWWT01000005.1, forward strand.
ATCCTGTCTTAATTTCTTTTTCAAATACTATTCCATCCTTTTCTACATAAACAATTTTTTTATTTTGTAATTCTTTAATAAAGGCACTCTCTATTAATATTTCTTCTTTTAGATCCTCATTAAGGATAAATCTTACCTTTTTACTAGCGCCCATTTTTAAGTCTTTTTTATCTTTTAGAGAAAAGGAAACTTCTACTTCACCTAACTTGGTAAGAGGATTAACACTTGGCAATATATTGGTAATATTTCCTTCAATATGGTATTTATTAAGATCGCTTTCAATAATAGCGCTTGTTCCTAACTTAAGCTTAGCTAAATCTACTTCGCCTACATTTACTTTAACTATCAGATTATCTAAATCATCAATAATTGCTAAAGGTTTTCCCATCATAGCTAAATCACCTTCATTGTAGTTAATTAACCTGATTCTGCCACTTATAGGTGCTGTTATCACTGTTTCCTGAACATTCAAATTTAATTCATTGGTTAGAGCATCTATTTCTTTTATTTGGGTTGTTACCATATTTTCTTCATGAATAAGTTTATTATATGAATTCTCCGAGGTTGCTTTTAATTCTTTTAGCTGAATTGCCATTACCTCTTGTTCATGAACTACTTCATCATAAGAATTTTTCGGAATAGCTCCATTTTCATAGAGAACTTTTTGTTTTTCTACTTGAGTACTTAAAAAGTCATAATTACTTTGTAAAGCTTCTATTTTCTTAACTAGTGGATTTTTTTCGTAATAATTATTAATTTCTTTATTTAAATAATTACGATTAACTTGTAATGTTTCTTTCTTATGCATAGTAGTATCTACTTTAGCGCTAAGCTGCTTGTCATTTAAACTTGCAATAACATTTCCTTTACTCACAAAATCTCCTTCTTTAAACTTTAACTGGCTTACCTCCGAAGTTATTTTAGGGGAAATGGCAACTGCATTTTTACTTTCGATTATTCCCACATAACTTATTTCGTCCCTTAGTTCTCCTGTAGCAACTTCCATAATAGCTGTAGGTATGCCTAAGTCATTTTCTTCTGCAACTATCAACGATTTTCTTTGGTTTATTTTTTTTACAGAGACAATACCAGTAATTATGATTCCTACTATAATAATTACTATCAATATCTTTCTTTTTTTCAGCATAATAACTATTCCCCTTTACCAATATTTTAGCGTAAATCAAAAGTTTACAATCAATACATCCACAATGAGTGATTACTCACTTTATATTAACTTAAAATATTTCCTGTGTAAAGCAAGAATAAATAAGTTTAGTTTTAATAAAAAAAGGTTCATTAAAGTATAGATTATCTCCTTTAATGAACCTTAGATTTATATCAAATTATGTTTGTAAATTATTTTATATAATTAACTAGGTTTTCTTTTCTTTGAGGTGCTTTTGCGGATTGATGTTTTTTCTTTCCTAAAGCAACTGCATGTATTTGTCTATAACCTTCGGGTAGTTCTAATTCTTTTAGAAAGCCTTTGCCTTCTTCACTATTTAATAAAAGAGCGATAAATCCTATCCAGCAGGATCCAATGTCTAATGATTCTGCTTGAATCAGCATATTTTGAGTAGCTGCTGCACAGTCCACAGGAGCCTTTGGATTTTTTTCATCTCCTGAAATAAATATTACTGTTGGTGCGTTATAAAACACATGAAAGTTTTCGCTATTTCCTACATTTTTTTACATGAGGATGCTCAGATTTTTTTGCTAATTCTTTAAAACTAAGATTCATGCGATCTAGTAAATCCTTGTTTTGTACAACGGTAAAATACCAAGGTTGCTGATTTACTGCACTTGGTGCATAAATACCTGCCTCCAAAATAGCCTCTAATTCTGCTTGTTCAATCTGCTCAGGCAGAAAAACTCTAGTGCTTCTTCTAGATTTAATTATTTGTAAAGTATCATTCATTTAAATCTCTCCTTTACTATATTTTTACCATAATTTATATTAACATATAATCACCTACTATATTTATCAACATTTATTGCTAAAATAATACTAATTAAATCAAGCAAATTTCTCCTTCTAAACAAATCAAAATTAAAGGTGGGATACTGTGAATAAAATGAAAATTTTAATTATCGATGATGAAGAACGTATCCGTGAAATGATTAAAGAATATCTTAGTCAAGAAGAATTTGATGTTAATGAAGCATCTAATGGTTTAGATGGTCTTGAGCTTATTAAACAAAATGATTATTCTCTGATAATTTTAGATGTAATGATGCCTAAAATGGATGGCTGGAGTACCTGTAGAGAAATTCGTAAAATATCAAAAGTGCCAATCATTATGCTCTCAGCTCGCGGAGAAGAATATGATAAACTTTTTGGTTTTGAATTAGGTGTTGACGATTATATAGTGAAGCCCTTTAGTCCTAAAGAACTACTTGCTCGTATGAATGCAATCATAAGAAGAAGCTCCTTAACACAGGAAAATAAATCACTTGAAAATAAATTTAAGGCCGAAGGACTTGTAGTAGAATTTGATTCCCGAAATGTCTATGTAGATGAAAATTTAATTAGTCTTACCCCCAAGGAGTATGAATTATTAAACTTTTTTGTCCAAAACACTAATATGGTATTTTCTAGAGAACAACTCTTAACTTCTGTCTGGGGATATGATTTTATGGGAGACTTTCGGACAGTAGATACTCATATTAAAATGCTTAGAGACAGTCTGAAATCTTATCGTAAATTTATTAAAACAGTATGGGGTACGGGCTATAAATTTGAAACTGGAGAAAAAAAATGAAAAGTATTCGCATAAAACTTTGGGCTGGAATGATGATTCTTGTTGTGGTCATGCTTATTTTATTATGGCTTTTTCAAATTGTTTTTTTAGAAAAATTTTATACTGATATGAGAGTCAAAGAAATAAAAAATGCAGGTTATTCTATTATTAACGAATTAGAAAATAATAATATACAGGGAATTGGAGATAAATTAGACCTTTTTACCTATAATAATAATTTAAGTCTTGAAATTATTGATGCTACCGGAAATACTATCTATAAAAGTACAGGAATGAATAATAATTTTTCCATGATGATGCATCACAATATGCACCAGGAAAATTTCAAAAAAATTATTATAGGTGAAGAAATAGCAATTTTACAAACCCATCCTCGTTTTGGAAATAAATTCATGCAAATAGGGTTGCCTATACAAATATCTGGTAATATCCAAGGAGCACTTTATATTAACATGCCCCTAGCCCCTGTTGAAGATACTGCTTTAATTTTAAAAAAGCAATTTCTCTACATATCGATTATATTATTTTTAGTAGCCTTGATTCTTTCTTTTATCATAGCTAATAACTTTCTTAAACCCATCTTAAAAATCAAAAAAACAGCAAAAAAAATGGCTTCTGGTGATTTTTCGGATCGCATAATATCTTATAGTCAAGATGAGATTGGTCAATTAGCGGAAACCATAAACTACATGGGTCAAGAATTAGCTAAAATTGAAGAACTTCGCAAAGAACTCATTGCTAATATGTCCCATGAATTACGAACTCCTTTAAGTATAATCAGAGGTTATGCTGAAACAATTCGGGATATCACAGGTAATACTCCTGTTAAGCGTGAAAAACACTTAGAAATTATTATTGAAGAATCAGAACGCCTAAGTAAAATGGTTGATGATATTCTTAATTTATCGCAAATGCAAGCGGGATACCTTGACTTAAATTTGCAGAAAACCTCCTTAAATTATTTATTAAATCGGATTCTTAATAAGTATGAACTTTTAAGTGAAAAAACAGGTATAACCATTTCTGCTCATTGCCCAGCTAAATTAGATCTAATAATTGATGAAACTAGAATTGAGCAAGTTTTTTATAACCTTATCAATAATGCTTTTAATCATACAAATGAAAATGGTCAGATTTCTATCCTTGTTGCTAACTATAATGATTTTATTAGGATAGAAATTAAGGATACTGGAGAAGGTATATCTGAGCAAAATCTTGTGCATATCTGGGATAGGTATTATAAGGGAGATAAAACTAATGAGGCTAAAATGGCGGGAACAGGACTTGGACTAGCTATTGTTAAAAACATCTTAGAAGCACATCATGCTTTATATGGGGTTACAAGTAAAAAAGGTGAGGGTACTACATTTTGGTTTGAACTAAAAAATAAAAATCTTTAATAATTTACTCTTTTTTCAAGCTTCTATCATACTTCTATCACATTTAATAATTATAATAGCACTATAACAAAAAACAAATTATAAGGAGTGAAAAGATTATGATTAAATTAAAGAAATTGGTATCCGTAGTAACAATTGTAGGTGTACTTGGTGTAGGCGGAGTTGCCTTTGCTTCAGGTCTTAAAACGCCTGCCGACATTACTTCTGAATTAACCGGAAAAACTGTAGCGGAAGTTAGAGAGGAAAGAGCTTCAGGTAAAACTTATGGGGAAATGGCAAAAGAAACAGGAAAACTTGAAGAATTTAAAACTCAAATGTTAGAACAAAAAAAGGAAATTCTTGATCAAAAAGTAGAAGAAGGAAATTTAACTAAAGAACAAGCTGATGAAATTTACACTAAAATCAAAGACAATCAAGCAACTTGCGATGGTACTAGCGAAGCAAAAATAGGCCAAAAACATGGTGTAGGATTTGGCAAGGGTCAAGGTAACGGAATGGGTAGAGGCGCAGGTATGAGAAACGGTCAAGGTATGGGTTGTGGTCAAAATTTAAATAGATAAGTATTATTAAGCCAGCAAAGATAATTTTATATCTTTGCTGGCTTTTTTATTATGGTTTAAAATTATCGATAAAAAACCCTTCTTTTCAGAATAATTTAAAATATATCTAAAAAGAAGGTTATACTTAAAATTAATTATATTATTTTTGAGAATTATTATTGTACTTTTGAGCTTCTCGTACTAGTGGGTTTTGACAATTACCTTTTTTAACTCTAGCTTCCTTACTATCAGGCTGACTCTTTTTTGCCATTATTAAACCCTCCTTTTGCCTTTAAAGCATTTTTACTTCATAAAATTACTCAATTGGGTTTGCTTTTTCATGTCCTCTTTTTGCTTTACCTTGAATTTCAGGAACAGGCTTCATTGAGTTTTTCGGGAATTTTTGTTTCTTGTTACTCTCTGTTCCATGAGGTTCACTCGGGTCTGGTCTTCTCATTCCTGCCTTTGCCATAATTATAGCCTCCTTCAAAATTCAGATAAATACAAATATAGTATTTGCAAAAAAGGAGATTATATACAAGGGAATTGGTAATAAAGTTAAAATAGATTATAATATATTAAACTTATAGTACTATTTATATAACTGTATACATTTATTTTTTTGAAATTTTATTAAGGAGGAGATTATAATTACTAAACAACCTTTATGGACAAAGAATTTTATTTTAATTTCTTTAGTTAATTTATTTATTTTTACGAGCTTTTATTTTTTACTTCCTACTCTCCCTATCTATGTGATAGATGTCTTACATGGTGATGAAGGAAATGTAGGCTATATTGTGGGTACACTTACTATTGCAGCTGTTCTAGTTCGTCCACTCTCTGGCTATCTTTTAGATACCTTAAGCAGAAAAAGAATTTTAATTATTGCCTTAATTGCCTTTACTGTTACAACTTTAGCCTACAATTTTGTTACTAGTTTAGTTATGCTTTTAATTTTAAGAGCAGTCCACGGCTTTTCTTGGGGTTTTGTCACCACGGGATCAGGTACGATTGCAAGTGACATTGTTCCTGCTTCACGAAGAGGTGAAGGAATGGGTTATTATGGACTTGCAAATACAATTGCCATGGCTGTAGGTCCTATGCTAAGTCTTTTTATCTTAGATTACTATGGATTTAGCTATCTCTTTAGTTCTGGTTTTGTGATTGCGATTTTTGCTCTACTGTGTGTGCTTGGTATACAAGGTTATGAAGGTAATCCAAATCAGGGAAGGGAAAAGCCAACAATTAGTTTAGAAAGTTTTCTCGAACCTAGAGCTTATTCTTTATCCATTGTTTTATTTTTTGTTACCTTAACTTATGGTGGAATTATCTCATTTATAACTCTTTATGCTGGGCAACTAGGTATTCAAAATGCTGGTATATTCTTTCTAATATATGGTGCATCTCTTTTATTTGTGAGACCTTATGCAGGTAAAACGTTTGATAAAAAAGGTCCTAATCAAATTATGATTATTGGATTTATAGCTTTAGTAGTTTCTTTCACAATGCTGTATCTAGCTAATGGTTATTTACTTTTCGTTTTAGCTGCTATCAGCATGGGAATTGGCTTTGGGATTATTCAGCCTACCATTTTAGCAATGGCTATTAATCGAGTTGAACCCTTTAGGAGAGGTGCTGTAAATGGTACTATCTTTACAGCCATGGATCTTGGTATTGGACTTGGATCGATTGTAATGGGCTTATTATCTAATAAATTAGGACTATCACTTATGTATTTAGTTTGTGCATTTTTAATAATAATCCCAGCAATAATATTTTATTTAAAAGATGCTGATAAAAAAAATACTAATTATAATTAAGGTCAATAAAAAACGCACTTAAATCAAATACTATTATTAATCTAAAGGTTTCAGGAGTTGACTTTATGAATGATAATAATATAAAAAGTTGGAAAGTTTCCCTATATAAAATTATTTTTGAAGCGGATACTCCTTTAGGTAAAGCCTTTGATGTTGCTTTAATATTCTTTATAATGTTTAGCAGTATTATTGTTATGGCGGAAAGCGTTGAGAGCATAAAATATACTTATGGCGATGATTTGCTCGTCTTAGAATGGTTTTTCGTTATTATTTTCACTTTAGAATATTTTTTACGGATTATAACTGTACATAATAAATGGAAATATATTTTTAGTTTTTATGGTGTAGTCGATTTATTAACTATTCTTCCTGCCTTTCTTAGTTTATTAGTCCCTAGTGCTCATTTTTTACTGGTTATCAGGGTATTAAGGCTACTACGTCTTTTTAGGGTTTTTAAAATGGTGCGTTATGTTGAGGAATCAGGTATTCTCCTAAAAGCTTTAAAAGCCAGTCGACCTAAAATTACGGTTTTTCTGTTTACTATTTTTTCTGTTATAACAATCGTTGGTTCTTTAATGTATATTATCGAAGGTCCAACCAATGGTTATGCTAGTATTCCCGAATCCATGTACTGGGCAATTGTTACTATTACTACAGTAGGTTATGGTGATATTTCACCTCAAACAGCACTGGGAAAACTTCTTGCTAGTACACTTATGATTATGGCTTATGGTATTTTAGCTGTTCCCACAGGAATAATCTCTTTTGAATTAGCTCAGGCAAGTAAGACCCCTGTAACCACTAGAACCTGCCCTGATTGTGCTTTAGAAGGTCATCCTCCTGATGCTATTTTTTGCAAGAAATGTGGTGAAAAACTACTATAGTAAGGTCTAATAACTAATAATTATGCTATAATAAATAAACATACTTTATATGTTATCGAAAGGAGTTGTCTAAATGAAGGTTAAAGATATTATGCAAACCAATGTTATTACAATCAATACTGAGACACAAATCAAAGAAATTGCAAAAACATTAGTAGAAAATAATATATCAGGTGTTTTTGTAGTTGATTCTTCAAATATTTTAGTAGGAGTTGTTAGCGAGGGAGACTTATTACATAAAGAAACAAACCCTCGTGCACCTGGGGCTTTTGGGTTATTAGGAGCTATTATTTATTATAGTGGTGTAAAGCAATATGAATCGGACCTTAAAAAACTAATTGCTTTAAAAGCCTCTGAAATAATGACACCTAAAATCATAGAAATTTCACAAGATGCTGAAATTGAAGAAGCTGCTTCTTTAATGATAAATAAAAAAATCAAACGTTTACCTGTCATGGAAAATGGAAAAATAATCGGAGTTGTCACTAGAAGAGATGTAATTAAAACCTTGATGCAAGATTAAATTCTTGCTTCAAGGTTTTTTATGTTTTTTATTTTTTTATATTAATAAGCTTTAATTCCTAAAGAGCTTTTACTAGTCTTTGATTTATTTCTGCTAAAAATTGTGTTGTAGTAACTGCTTGTACTTCACCACCGGCTAAAGCAGTTAAATCTTTAGTCATCACGCCTGCTTCAATAGTTTCAAGAGAAGCCTTTTCAAGCTTATTTGCAAAATTAATTAAATCTTCATTATTATCTAATTCTCCACGTTTTTTTAGCGCTCCTGTCCAAGCATATAAAGTGGCAATTGGATTTGTAGAAGTTTCTTTTCCTTCTAAATGTTGATAATAATGTCTTGTTACCGTACCATGAGCTGCTTCAAATTCATAATGACCATCTGGCGAAACTAGTACTGATGTCATCATCGCTAAACTACCAAAAGCAGTAGCTACCATGTCTGACATCACATCACCATCATAGTTTTTACAAGCCCAGATAAATCCACCAGAGCTACGAATAACCCTTGCTACAGCATCGTCAATTAAGGTATAAAAATACTCAATTCCTACAGTTTTAAATCTTTCTTCATACTCTTTTTCATAAATTTCCGCAAATATATCTTTAAAGGTATGGTCATATTGTTTAGAAATAGTATCTTTGGTTGAAAACCATAAATCTTGTTTTAAATCTAAAGCATATTCAAAACAAGCTCTTGCAAAGTTATCAATAGAATAATCCGTATTATGCATTCCTTGAATAATTCCTGGAGCATCAAAATCATGAATTAATTCTTTAGAAACTTGTCCATCTTCATCTGTAAATACAAGTTCTGCTTTACCTTTTACTTTAGTTCTCATTTCTACGCTTTTATATACATCACCATAAGCATGTCTTGCAATAGTAATTGGATATTTCCAGTTACTAATAAATGGTTTAATATTTTCAACAATTATCGGACTGCGAAATACTGTTCCATTTAAAATAGCTCTTATTGTTCCATTAGGACTTTTCCACATTTGCTTTAAATTATATTCCGTAATTCTTTGAGCATTAGGGGTGATAGTTGCACATTTTACCGCAACTCCGTATTTTTTTGTAGCTTCAGCTGCATCAATTGTAATTTGGTCGTTAGTTTCATCTCTCTTTTTTAAACCTAAATCATAATACTCAGTTTTTAAATCTATATATGGTAATAAAAGTGTGTCCTTTATTTGTTGCCAGATTATTCTGGTCATTTCGTCTCCGTCCATCTCTACTAAAGGAATCTGCATTTTAATTTTCTCTACCATAGTCATCCTCACCTTTCATTGCTAATTCTAATTCATTATACATTAATTTAACTTTAAAGAAAATAAACTAAGCCTTTACTTATTGTATACATTATTAACCTTCGTCTAAATTTCTACCCATTTCTAATAATTCTTGATTTGTCAGAGCTGCTTTATCTTCATTTACTAACACATTTAAACAATCACCTGAATAAATCACCGTATCTCCTCTAGGGATAATTTCTTTTTCTCCTCTTTTAATAGCAACAAGTAAACAGTCCTTTGGAAGTTTTAAATCCTTAATTTGTTTACCATCCATTTCACAATCGATGCATACCGGTACTTCTAGCACAGTTTTACTTTTACTATCGCCAACAGTCTCGTATATTCCATTACTTTTTAAAACTCTTTCTAACAATGATTCATATATTGGAGCTGATTTTAATAAATCTGCAACAACATAAGCTACTAGGGAGATGATCGTTAAAGAAAGTAAGTGAGAAAAAGACCCAGTCATCTCAGTTATTAAAATACTGCCCGTAATAGGTGCGCGAACAATAGCAGTAAAATATCCTGCCATGGCTAAAATTATAAAGTTATTTATATATTCTGGACTAAAATTAAAGAAATGTACTAAAACATTTCCATAAATAGCCCCCGTTAATGCGCCTAATACTAATAAGGGAAAAAAGATACCACCTGGAGCACCAGAACCATAGCTAATCATTGAAAAGACAAACTTAACTAATAAAACTATCATTAGCATTTTCATTGTAATACTACCCTCAGTTAGAGCATCAATAAGTCCGTGCCCACCACCTAAAACCTGCGGAAGAGTAAATGCTAATATACCGGCAACTAAAAATGGAATAACATGTTTAAACTCAACGGGTATCCATTTTAATTTAGAATACAATTCTTGGGTTTTTATTAAGCTAAAATTATAAAACACACCAAAAATTCCCACTATAATTCCTAACACTATAATATATCCATAACTATTTAATGGTAAGGTGCCTACATTTTCAAAACTAAAGACAGGCTTTAAGCCAAAAAAATGTGATGAAATGAAATCTGCTGTTAACGAGGCAGATAACGCAGATAATAATATAAGAGGTGAGAAATGCTTATGAACTTCTTCTAAAGAAAACATTACCCCAGCTAGAGGAGCATTAAATGCAGCAGCAAGACCAGCACTAGAACCACTAGTAATTAAATATTTTTCTTCAATTTTCAATCTTTTAAATATTCTACTAAAACCTTGTCCCATCGCAGCACCTAACTGAATGGAAGGGCCTTCTCTTCCAAGCGATAAACCTGCCCCTATTGAGATAAAGCCTCCGATTACTTTTTTTATAACAATAGACACCCAATTCATTTCTAATTTTCCTAATAGTTGAGCTTTGACTTGGGGAATACCACTACCACTTATTAATGGTTCTCTTTTTACAAGGATTCCCACTATATAGGCTAGGAATATTAAAATTAAAAACCATAAAGGTATTAATAATCCTTTTTCAATATTTAAGTTCAAAAAATACGTTCTAAGCTTTTCAGCATCATCTAAAATTATCCTATAAAAAACAACTAAAAATCCTGCAAAGATACCGACAACAATACCTTCTAACATTAGCTTAAGTCGAAATTTATGCCAATGAGATAAGGTGTTATAAGTATTGTTTTTATTAATTTTCGCCATTTTATGCCCCTTTCATTTTAATTTTTCTATACATAACCTTTATTATAGAATTTATGTACTAAATAATCAATAAAAGACACTCATTATCTCATGAGTGTCAGCATATTTAAATCAATTGTATTTATATGTTGTATGGTCATTTCCTAAATAGTGTACATTTGCAGTAATTGTTACGATATTATTATCTTCATGTTGAATTTCAATATCAGATGGTCTTCCATCATCACCTCTATTTTCTAAATGATGATTTAAAATTTCAGTAGCTACTTCATTATTAAACTGATTATAAACTTTGTTATATTCATCCACTGGAATCTCTAATACTAGACTATGAAGACCTTTCGTCACAGCTCTTTTTTCTATAATATCATTTAACAATTTATCTAACCTCCATTAAAGATTTATCATAACTAAGAAATTATCTTAAAATTTCTTACTATTATTTTCTCTCTATTGGAGGTTTTTATGTCAGTTATCTAAAATTATTTCTTATTTTTTATTTTAACTAGAAAATATTGTATTTAACTATCTTTATTAACTCTTAATATCGATTATCAAAGATACGCGTAGATTTTTTTTCACTTCTTGGAAGCTCTCCCATAGCTACAGCCTTTGGTAAAATAGTGAGGCCAATTTTTGTTTTACAATATTTGCTTACATTTTTTTCAACATTTTCTTTATCTGCAATATTCTCAATTTCAAAAAACAATGTCATAATATCTTTTCCCTGTAAATGGTCAATCATTACTTGATACTCACTACTAGCTCCTTCTATTTCACGTAACATTTCATCTATTTGTCCAGGATAAATGTTAACTCCTTTAACTTTAACCATATCATCTGTGCGACCGATAAGAGTATCAATCCTCGGAAACTTAAGTCCACACTCACATTCTCCAGGTAAAAAACGCGTTAAATCATGGGTACGATAACGAATTAAAGGAGCTCCTTCTTTTCTAAGAGTAGTAATTACTAATTCCCCTATTTCCCCTTTAGGAACCTGCTCACCTGTGTTTGGATCAATTATTTCAAAATATACATAATCATCCCAATAGTGCATACCACATTCATGATCGCAACTCATAGCAATCCCTGGCCCATAAATTTCTGTTAAGCCATATATATCATAAAGCTTTACCCCTAACTCATTAGCAATACGACAGCGCATTTTTTCGCCCCAACGCTCTGAACCTATTATTCCTTTTTTAAGATGAATTTCATCTCTAACTCCACGCTTAGCAATTTCTTCTGCTAAAAGTAAAGCATAAGAAGAAGTAGCACATAAAACTGTACTTTTTAAATCCCTCATCATTTGAATTTGTTTATCAGTATTACCAGGTCCCATAGGAATTACCATTGAACCTAATAGCTCAGCTCCCGTTTGAAAGCCAATTCCAGCTGTCCACAGTCCATATCCAGGGGTAATTTGCACACGGTCTAAATTAGTCATTCCTGCTGTTTCATAACAACGCTTAAACATTATAGCCCAGTCTTCAACATCCTTTTGTGTATAAGGAATAATAATTGGCGTACCTGTTGTACCAGAAGATGAATGAATACGAACTATTTCACTATCAGGAACACCAGCAAGCCCTAGTGGATAAGCATCTCTTAAATCACCTTTATTGGTAAAAGGTAACTTTTCAAAGTCTTCCTTACACTTAATTTCAGTTAAATCAATTCCTGCAAACTTATTACGATAAAACTCACTAACCTTGGGAAGTTTAATTAATAATTCTCTAATTATCTCAAACTGTTCTCTTCTCATCATTCTACACTCCTCTAAAAAATTCAGCACCTTGATGCAGTGCTTTTAAATTCATCTCTACAAACCTTTCAGCTAATCTATCTTTAATTGTTGCCCTAACTTCTTCTAAGCTCATTTCCAGTGCTCCACTTGCTACAGCTGCTCCTAATAAGGCAATATTTAATACCTTAGCTGAACCACAATCAGCACAAATTTTTTCACTATCTACAACGATTAAGTTAGTTATAGTATTTTTAAGATAGGAAATCATTTCACTTCCATTATAATCAGAATTAGAAAGAGAGGCTGTAATTGGCTTAATTGCCTTTTGGCTCACAATAACTGTACCATTTTCCTTTAAATAACCCAAAGAACGAACTGCTTCAGCTGGCTCAAAACCTATAATTAAATCAGCTGATTTTAAAGGAATTAAAGGAGAATGAATATTCTCACCAATACGCACATGACTTACCACACAGCCACCCCTTTGTGCCATGCCAATTGTTTCGGCAGTACGTGCATTTAAGCCTTTATTCATAGCAGTTTGAGCAATTAATTTAGAGGCTAAAATGGTACCTTGTCCGCCTACACCTGCTAAAATACAATTAATCATTATTTAGCACCTCCGATTGCATCAAATGGACAAACCTGGGCACAAATTGAACATCCATAACAAAGGGCAGAATCAATTTGTACTTTGCTGTCTAATTTAACAATAGCTGGGCATCCTAATTCTGTTATACATCTTTTACATCCTGTACATTTATCCTCATCAACAACATATAAAGGGGATGGCTTTGTAACCGCTATACACGGAGACTTAAAAATAACAGCAGATACTCCCTTAATAGTAGCAGCACCTTTAACTACACTAATTGCCTCTTTTAAATTTAAAGGATCACAAGTAGTTACATTTTCTACACCTAAAGCTGTAAGCACTTTACTAATATCTATTTTTTCTGATACATTTCCCATCATGGTTTTACCTGTACCTGGATGAGGCTGATGACCCGTCATCGCAGTGGTAGAGTTATCTAACACAATTAGCACTATATCAGTTTCATTATAAATAGCATTTACTACACCAGGGATACCTGAATGAAAAAAGGTCGAATCTCCAATAAAGGCAAAATTTTTAGCATCTGGCTCTGCTCGGTGAAGTCCTTGGGCAATTGTAATCCCAGCTCCCATACAAAGGCAAGTATCTACCATATTAAGAGGGCTAGCATTTCCTAAAGTATAACACCCTATATCACCTGAAAAAACGGCTTTTTGGCCTTTCATTGCTTGTTTAACAGCATAAAAAGAAGCTCTATGAGGACAACCAGCACAAAGTACAGGTGGTCTAATTGGTAATTCAGGTATACCTTCTTGAATATCTATTTTTTCTAAAGCGATATCTAAATAACTAGCTACAGCTTTTATCACTATTTCTACGGTGTTTTCTCCTGCCTGAGGCATATGCCCTGTTAATTTTCCCTTTATTTTAACGGATAAATTATACTTTCCACATAAATACACCAACTCTTTTTCAATAACAGGGTCTAATTCTTCAATTACTAATACTTCTTCTAACCCTGTTAAAAACTCTAGGGCTAATTTTTCTGGAAAGGGATGTGGGGTTGAGACCTTAAAAAGCTTACTCTCACCTTCTAGTTTTGCTAAAGCTTCCGAAGTATAAGCAAAACTAATTCCTCCCGTAGCAATCCCCTTTTTTCCACTACCTACGACAGAATTAAAACGATAAGAAGAAAAGTCTTTACTTAAAATAGGCGTGCGTGCTTCTATTTTTAAATGATTTTGATAAGAAAGACGTGGAAAGATAACCCATTTAGGATCTTTAATAAAACCTTCTACCTGAATTTCATGTTTCTTATCATCTACTTCAATAGAGGCACAACCATGGCACACTCTAGTGGTTGGTCTGAATATAACTGGTGTATTATATTTTTCGGAATAATTAAAAGCATCTTCAATCATTAAATAAGCTTCTTCTGGAGATGAAGGATCAAAAACTGGCAATTTCGAGAAAATACCAAACTGACGAGTATCTTGTTCTGTTTGCGATGAAATAGGGCCTGGATCGTCAGCGACAACAATTACCATACCACCTTTAATACCAATATAAGCAAGACTCATCACTGGGTCTGAGGCAACATTTAATCCAACCTGCTTCATCGTTACCAGTGTACGCATTCCCGCATAAGCAGCTCCTGCAGCAACCTCTAAAGCTGCTTTTTCATTTATAGACCATTCAACATAAATCTTTCCATTGTTTTTTTTAGCAATTGTTTCTAAAATTTCTGTTGATGGAGTTCCAGGATACCCTGTAACAACTCCCACTCCTGCACGAATTGCTCCCATTGCAATAGCTTCATTTCCCATTAATAGCTCTTGTGCCATGTAATAACCTCCTAAAATAACTCAATCTTAAAAATAAAAAAAGCTCATCCTCAGCATATATGCCAAGGACAAGCTTTATAGCCTGTGGTACCACCTTGATTGGTTATAAAAACCCTCTCTGGTGCAATATTACATTGCTCATCGTTAACGCTGATGCCTGCGTTGCTAGCTACTAAATCTTAAATAATTAAGGTTTTTCACCGCACCCTCTAGAGCCCATTTATCTGTGCTGTTATCTGTCAAACTCCCACCATCATTGACTCGCTGTAAGTTCATATCACAGTTTTATTTCTCTATCCTAGGTTTGTTTAATGTTTATTTAATTTATATTTTGTAAATTGTATCATTTTAAAAATATAAAAGCAATATTAATTCAAGTTTTTACATAGTTTGCTAGGTTATTTTATTAAACACCTTGGGTTGCGATACTATTTCTCTCATAAACATCCTTTTTCTCTTTTTCACTTAGGATTCTTTCTGATAAATATGCGATAATTGCAATCCCCGGTATGTTAAGCAAAAACCTTATAAGCATAAAATTCCACCCTAGTGAGGATGCTTCAAAAAGTAGTAGGGGAATTTTTGTGGTTGACCATGCTCCAATGAAAATCAATACATTTGAAAGCTTACTTCCCTTTTTGAGCAATATACCAGCTACTGGAAAAGCAGCATACAAAGGTCCTGCTGCCATAGAACCTAGAAAAAAAGCAATAATAATTCCTCTAAAACCTGAATTATCACCCATCAACTTTATCATAGTTTCCTTTTCTACCCATACATCCATTAGTCCTAAAAGAATAAAAATGGGAGGAACAACAGAAAGCATCTCTAGTGTATTTTTCCATGTTATAGATAAGGATTTTTGCCCAATAGTAGGTTCTATTACTAAAAAGGTTATTTGTATTAAGAGTAAAATTATAAAAAATAAATATCTTCTTAATAATTTGTTCATCCTAATATCGCCCCCATCACAATTGCTACAATAAAGGAAAATCCTAAACCCATAATATTTCTAGCTAATGCTGTTTTTTTACCAAAATACTGTATTTCTACAGGAATAGTTACTATTCCAACCATCATCAAAGTTGAAACAAACATTGTTATCTGCATGTATCCTGCTCCATTTTTTAATAAAGCATCTACTAAAGGAAAGGCGACAAAACCAGGTATAAGTGTAATAGAACCCAAACCGCCTGCTATAATCATTCCAAGCCAACCTGATTCTTTTCCTAAAAGCTTAGAAATTGTGTCTTGATCTAATATCGAGAGCATTAAACCAATAATTAATAAAATAGCTAAAAATTGCGGAAGTATATTTTCAAATGTTTTCCACGCTTTTTTTAATCCCATTTTTGTTTTCTTTTTATCTTTACTAAAAGATAAAATAACCATGCCTATCGCTAATATATATAATATTTTTGTAAACATTTTTTCCCTCCCCAGCTACATAACTATATTCTTTTTTTAATCTCTTAATTCATTACCTTTGCTGAGTCCTCTTTAACCTTTAATACTCCTTTTTCAGTTTTTAAGGATAAAAGATCTTTAGGACAATTTTCTATGCAAGTAGAGCATTTAATGCAGTTTAGATTATTGAATTGGTTATTCTCCGTGAAGTTTAAATATGGTTTTAACTGAAATGGACAAACTTTTGCACATTTACCACAATTAAGACATGCATCTTTATTAGATATAGTCAGTTTTTTCTCAGTTTTTTTACTTACACCTGACACTCTTCCAAGGGCGTGAGTTGCTTTTTGAATGGAACCCATAGGACAGAATTGACACCAAGTTCTTGGTGTAGTAAAAAGAGCTAATGTTCCACCAACTACTAATACAACTAAATAAGTAGCAACTAGTACAAATCCTAATTTATCTGGAAAAGTATATGTTCCCCAGGCATCAAAAGCATTTAAAATTCTTCTTGTAAAGTTATACATAAAAAAGATAAAAAATAAGACAATAAAAGTTCGTGATTTCAAAAACTTTGGAATATTTCTATTTTTACTATATGGAAGTAATATCTTATCAAATAAACTACCATGAGGACAAAAATTACCACACCAATATCTGCCGGTAAAAAAACCACTTATCATTAAACTAGCCATAATTGCTAAAACAAGTAAACCTAATTTTGGTACCCATAGTCCACCTATAGCTACGAGGATAGTAAATAACCATCCATGTTTTCTGATAGGTGAAAAGGTACGATTTGTCTTTATATAATAATTGTTTAATTTATTCATAAAAACCTCCTGACAAAACATGTTATTTATACCCCCGAGGGGTACTATTGAATTATATTTAATATCTCTATGTTTGTAAAGAGTAATTTAAACATAACTTCTCTTCTTTATTTATAGTATATTTTATCTTAAACATTAGAAAGCCTATTAAGGATTGAATCCTTAATAGGCTTTCTAGGTAAAACCTTTAATTTTTAATATCTTTGTTACAGCTGATTACATGGATGCCATTTTTCTACATTCATCTGCACATTGACGGCAAATATCAGCACATTTTTGGCAATGATCATCTTTAAACATCGCACATTCCTGTGCACATTTATCACAAATTTCTGCACAAACCTGACAATGTTGTTTAGAAAATTGACCACTCATAGACATCATACCTACTGACATTTGACACATCTGTGCACATTCCACTAGGGTGCTTACACAATTTTTTCTTTCCTTTAAATCTGGCTCATTTAAACATGCCTCAAAACACTCATAACATGCTCTACTACATTTTGCACATGAATCTATACATGCTTGATACTTATCAGTTTTATTTGTTACGATACCCACTTTAAAACCCCTTTTCCTAAAAATATCTATTACTAGTTTATATTTCTCAATCAAAGGGGTTCTTATACATTATAATTATTTGGTTTCTTCAAAATGCGTGACCTTATTTCTTCCATGATGTTTTGAATAATATAAAGCCTCATCTGCCTCTTGAATTAAAGTTTCGGAGTGGTCGATTTCTTTACTAGCATGCCAGGTTGTAATGCCTAAGCTAATTGTTATTCTTATACTATTATTTTCTTTATTTCTATAATCTTCAATATCCACTCTTAGCCTTTCAGCTATTTCTAACGCACTTTTCTTATCATAATTTTTCAGTAAAATTGCAAATTCTTCTCCTCCATACCTAGTTACTAAAGCATCTCTAGGGGAATTTTCCGTTAGAATCTTTGAAACAGCTTCTAACACTTTGTCGCCCATTAAATGTCCATAGATATCATTAAACTTTTTAAAGTGATCTATATCTAACATAATTAAAGAAATTGACCCTTTTATTTTATTCTTATTTTTAACTATCTCGATTAACTCATTTTTAAAAAAACTTTGTGTGAAGAGTCCCGTAAGTCCGTCTCTGCTTGCTTTTGTATATAGGTTAATATGTTCAAAGGCCAAATCTAGCGCAATTATGCCTAGAAAAAATATGAGCGCATAAACATTTAATTGAAGTCCTAACGGAGAATATTGGCCTATTATTTGAAAATAGATATCATGACTACACATGACCAAAACAATAATGATCCACGGAGTCATTTTTTTAATATAAATATTTTCTTGAAAATAGTCATAAATAACTAAACCAATTATATAAAAAAAATCAGCTGCAAAAATTATAAAATAAAACCTTCGAAAAATATAGTAAGATACTAAATCTTTAAAAAAAATAATGCCAGCTATTATGACTACAACTCTAATTACCATATTTATTTTTTGTGGCCTAAGCACTGATAGTTCTGAAAATTCTCTCATAAATAGCGTGAAAAAAATGGGTATAAAAAACATACTGGAGAATATTATTTTTTGAAAAAGCAAGTAGGAAATTGGAAGAATAGTAATAAAATAATTTCCATAATATATAGCTGTAACGAAACATAATAAGGAAAAATATAAATACTTTTTTAGCTTCTTCATTTTTAGATAAAGAAAACCGAAATAAGCTGATACAGCAAGTAAAATGATCATATTACTAAGATACATATTAATATAGCTAATATCATACAATGCAATTTTTTTCTGTACGTCTTTAGCATTCTCAATGCTTAACGGCTCTTAGGGACCATATTCATACGTACTATGGGTTCGTATTGCGATGATATTTTCTTGACCATATACAATTAATTTCTTTGGAATAAAGTACCCAATTTTTTTATTCCAATTACTAAAAAGGTTATGAGTGTCAGCAATAGTTTTACCAATCAAATTACCATTAAAATATACACTATGGTAATTTGCCATCCTCTGAACATAAAGCATTAAATCTTCTTCCTTTAATTCCTTAGGAATAAAGATCTTCTTTCGAAACCATATCACTTTATTTACCTTTTCTTGTTCTTTTTTTACAATTACATCGGTATATATAAAAGGTGCCTCTTTCCAGGTGCTATCTTCATAATCTGTAATCATAAAATCTGGGGAATCATTTACAGAATATAGCCAATTACCATTCAACGTTATTTTATTTGGAGTATCATCAGACTTGATAGATATATTTATAATAATCAAAATAGATAATAAGAAAATAAAAAGAAGTGATAGTATCCATCCTTTATCTTTCATATCTTTTCCCCCAAATAATACCTTATTAAATAAATAATTTTACTATTAATTAGAAAAACACTACAGATGCTTGCTATTTAGTATATTCCTATGTTTACCATTAGTTCTTAATCTAAAAATTTTCTTAAAAAAGGGGCTACCTCAAAATGAATATTAATTCATTTTGAGGTAGCCCCTTTTACTATTGGTATAACATATACATAACATAATATTTTATTTTATTAAATTTATTTAACTTTTGCTAATTATTATCATAGCTTTTAAGCACATGAATAACCTTGTAACCACGTTCCATCAGAGCCTGTTCAATTTCAGTAGTATTGGAGCTATTTATTCTAATTATAACATCACTTGTACTACCACTACCTTTATAAACTGCAATATGGGATACATTTACGCCAAAAGATTTTAATATGCTAGACATTTCTGAAAGTGATCCAGGCACATCCTTAGCTTCGACAGTTATTCTTGTACCGGCATCTCTAAAGCCTAATAAGTCAATAAAAGCATCAAAAATATCTGTTTCAGTTATAATCCCGACAAGCTTATCGCCTCTCATTACAGGTAAGGCACCGATTCGATTATCCCTCATTAAAATTGCAGCTTCTTCTAAGAGTGCATCTTCTGAAATAGCAATAGGGTTTTTACTCATGGCATCTTTAACAGTTGCTTTAGCTAACAAATAATTAACTTCATAAATACTTAGTGTAGTTGCATTAGACGGGGTTACCTTTTGTAATTCCTTCTCTGTAACAATTCCCACTAACTTTCCACCCTCAAGTACTGGTAGCCTCCTAATTTTATGCTTAGACATTATTTCAAAAGCATCCGTAATAATGTCCTTAGGGGAAATTGTATATGGATTTGCAGTCATTCTACTTTTTACAAACATAATAATCCTCCTTTCTAACCTCCTAAATAAGCTTTCGTCACATCTTCACTTGCTAATAATTCCTTTGAAGTACCACTAAGAACAATTCTACCTGTTTCTATAACATAAGCTCTGTCAGCTATAGATAGAGCCATATTAGCATTTTGTTCTATTAGTAGTATAGTCGTTCCTATTTCATTTATATTCTTAATAATTTTAAATATCTCCATAATGAGTAAAGGTGCAAGTCCCATAGATGGTTCATCTAAAAGTAAAATCTTTGGCTTAGACATAAGAGCACGTCCCATAGCGAGCATCTGTTGCTCTCCTCCTGATAATGTTCCAGCCATCTGTTTGTTTCTCTTTCCCAAAATGGGAAAAAGCTCATAAACATTGTTCATATCCTTACGTATTTCTGCCTTATCACGTCTTAAGTAAGCCCCTAGTTCTAAATTTTCTAGAACAGACATACGTGAAAAAACGCGTCGTCCTTCAGGAACATGAGAAACACCTAAACTAACTCTATCTGGTGCTATAATTTTATTTAATTCTTTGCCATCTAAAGATACTGTACCACCTGAAGGCTTAACAAGTCCAGATATAGTTCCAAGTGTTGATGTCTTACCTGCACCATTTGCTCCGATCAAGGTAACTATTTCACCATCATTAACTGTTAAGGAAATATCTTTTAGAGCGTGAATGACCCCGTAGTGCACATTTACGTTTTTAAGCTCAAGCATTCACTTCGCCTCCCAGATAAGCTTCAATTACTCGTTTGTTTGATTTAATCTCTTCAGGTACCCCAGAGGCAATCAACATCCCATAATCTAAAACATTTATTCTCTCACAAATTTTCATAACTAAAGACATATCATGTTCAATAAGTAAGATAGTTAAATTAAATTCTTCGCGTAGCCATTTAATGCTTTCTGTTAGAGCTGCCGTTTCAGCTGGATTCATTCCTGCAGCCGGTTCATCTAATAATAATAACGAAGGCTTAGTGGCAAGTGCTCTTGCAATTTCCAAATGTCTTTGTTCTCCATAAGATAAGTTTTTTGATAAATCATTTTTTTTGTTATCAAGTTTAAATATTTCCAATAATTCATTAGCCATTTTTAAAAGTTCTTTTTCTTCTCTATAATAAGCGGGAGTATGAATAAAAGATGCTCCCAGGCCATATTTTACATTTTGGTGCATAGCTATTCTCACATTATCTAAAACAGTTAAATCTTTAAAAAGACGTATATTTTGAAAGGTACGTGCTACCCCAAGTTTAGTAATATCATAAGGCTTACGCCCTGCGATACTTTGTTTTTTACCATCTATGTTTAACGTAATACTTCCAGAGGTTGGAACATATACACCAGTTAATAAATTAAAAAGTGTTGTTTTACCTGCTCCATTTGGTCCAATTAGTCCTACTAGTTCTCCCTTTTGTAAATCCATATTTACATTTGAAACAGCAGTTAGACCACCAAAAGATTTCGTTAATTTTTCTACTTGCATTAGTGACATTTTCCCACCTCCTCTTATTCTACCTTAGAAGACTTATTTTTATTAAACATTTTACCCCATTTACCAAATATCTCAAGAGATAATTCTTTTGACCCCATTATTCCTTGTGGTCTATAAAGCATAATAATAATTAATAATAATGAATAGATTATCATTCTAATTGCTGGAAATGCCTGTAAATAGGTAGTAAGAGCTGCTAGTAAAATAGCTGCAATAATAGAACCTGAAAGACTCCCTAATCCCCCTAAAACTACGATTACTAGAAAATCGATTGATTTTAAAAATCCAAAAAGATCAGGTTTTAAGAAATAAAAATAAGAAGCATATAGTCCCCCTGCAATACCAGCAAAAAATGCGCCCATTGCAAAGGCTATAATTTTATATTTAGTTGTATTAATACCCATAGATTCAGATGCAATCTCATCTTCTCTGATTGAAATACACGCACGTCCATGAGAAGAATTAATAAAATTGCTTATGATTAAAATGGTTCCCGCTGTAAAAATAAACATCCATACCCAATTTGTGTATTGTGGTATCCCACTAAGCCCTGCAGCACCATTAGTAATCTCTAAGTTTAAAAAAACAATACGGATAATTTCAGCTAACCCTAAGGTTGCAATAGCTAAATAGTCTCCCTTTAATCTAAGGGTCGGTATTCCAACTAAAAAACCTACAAAAGACGCTAAAATAGCACCTGCAAATAAACCAATTAAAAAACCAACAATGGAATCAAATTCTAAAGAAATAATAGCGCAGGTATAAGCTCCGATAGCCATAAAACCTGCATGACCAAGTGATAATTGTCCAGTAAAGCCTACCACTAAATTAAGGCTAACTGCCATAATAATATTAATACAAATAAGAGCCAAAGTAACTTGTAAATAATCATTAATAATATTTAATGAAATCAGTACTTGCACAATTGCAAAGGTGGCAAGAAGCAAGACTGGTTTTGTCATATTTTTTAATATATGCTTCATAATCTACACCTTTTCTTTCGTATTTTTTCCTAATAGACCCGCAGGCTTGATAATTAAAACTAATATTAATATTGAAAATACAACTGCATCTTTTAACATAGAATTTCCATACCCAGAAACTAAAGTTTCAGCCACTCCAATAAAATATCCTCCTAGCATAGCACCTGGAATAATCCCTATACCACCAAATACTGCGGCAACAAAGGCCTTAAGCCCCGGCATAATTCCCATTAAAGGATCGATTGAATTATAATAAATACCAACTAACACACCTGCTGCCCCTGCTAAGGCAGAACCTATAGCAAATGTATATGATATAGTTCTATCAACTTTAATTCCCATGAGTTGGGCAGCATC
The DNA here is from genome assembly GCF_900176035.1 of Desulfonispora thiosulfatigenes DSM 11270. Classification (NCBI taxonomy): domain Bacteria; kingdom Bacillati; phylum Bacillota; class Clostridia; order Eubacteriales; family Peptococcaceae; genus Desulfonispora; species Desulfonispora thiosulfatigenes. The sequence continues at coordinate 43,427 of NZ_FWWT01000005.1, forward strand.
AGCGTCAATAGAAACAGCTCTCATAGCCTTTCCGACTTTTGTTTTATGCACAATAAATTGTAGTAAAAGCATTAAAACGATTGTTATCAATATAATATAAATTTGTTGCATATTAATTATTACTTCACCTAAGTGAAAGGTTTTATCCGTAAGTACATTAGGATAAGAACGTACCGTAGGACCAGCCACAAACATAGTACTGTATTCTAAAAATAAAGATACACCTATAGCTGTAATTAAAGCAGCAATTCTTGTTGCATTACGAAGAGGTTTATATGCTATTCTTTCAATTGCAACACCAAGAACAGAACAAACAACCATTGCTAGTACTAAAGCAGGAAAAAAACCCACATTTCCATATGTAATAGCAGCAAATCCTACATAAGCTCCTATCATATAAATATCTCCATGTGCAAAGTTAATTAAATTAATAATACCATAAACCATTGTATAACCAAGAGCAATTAGTGCATATATACTACCTAAAGAGACACCATTTATTAACTGTTGCAAAAATTGGTCCAATTGTAAAACACCTCCTGATGACTTATATTAAACAAACAAGTTAGAGCCTAAGCCCTAACTTGTTTATTTAACTTGTTAAATGATAACTTAAGGTCCAACTTTCACACTAGAAGCTTGAACTCCATCTTTAAGTTCAATTACAACTATTGCTTTAACAGGGTTATGGTTTTCGTCCATGCTAAATGATCCAGTTACACCTGTAAAATCTTTAGTAGCAGCAAGTGCATCTTTGATTGCTTCTGGATCATTTGATCCAGCACGTTTTACTGCATCAGCAATGAACTTACCAAGGTCATATCCTAATGCATTGAATGCATCTGGATCTTTTTTATATTTATCTTTAAAGTTTTTGATGAAATCCACAACGACTGGGTCTTGGTCTAAAGATGAATAGTGATTAGAAAAATAAACACTATTTAAAGCTTCAGCACCAGCAAGTTCTAATAATTTTGGTGAATCTAATCCATCAGCTCCTAAAATAGGTGCTGTAATTCCTAAATTACGTGCTTGTTTAATTAAAAGACCAGCTTCTTCATAATATCCTGGTAAAAAGATAACATCATATTCTTGATTTTTAACACTAGTTAGAATTGCATTAAAGTCTTTTTCTTTTGCTATGTAACCTTCTTCCGCTACAATAGTTCCACCACCATCAGTAAAAGTTGCTCTAAAGTTTTCTGCAAGTCCTTTAGCATAGTCACTAGAGTTGTCTTTAATGATTACAGCCGTCTTCGCCTCTAAGTTACGAGCAGCAAAGTTTGCCATTGCAGTTCCTTGGAAAGAATCACTAAAGCAAAGTCTAAAAACATATTCCTTAGCACTGCCTGGTACAATTTTACCATTTTTATCAAGCTTAACTGTTACATCATCTGCTGTAGCAGAAGCAGAAACCATTGGAATTTTATTTTTCATTGCTACAGGTTCTTGAGCTTTAAAGTTACCAGATGTAGCAGGTCCTAAAACTGCAACTACTTTATCATTAGTCATAAGTTTAGTTGCAGTAGAAGTTGCTTCAGCTGGTTCTGATTTATTGTCATACTCAATAGGCTCGATCATTTTTCCGTCAATCCCGCCAGCAGCATTGATTTCATCAAAAGCCATTTTAATTCCATCAACAGAACTTTGACCATATGAAGCTACTCCACCAGATAATTCATAGTTAATACCAATTTTAACTGTTTTGTCGCCTTCTCCATCTTTTTCAGCTGCAGGTTTTTCATTACTGCAACCTACTAAAGCACCAGCAAGAAGTACTAAAACTAACATAATGCTAAATAGTTTGTTCTTGAACATAGATAAATCCTCCTCTGTGAAATTTTAATAGTGTATTAATTAACTATCACTATTATATATTAGTTTTTTAATTTCAACAATAGTTGAAAATATATTCTGAATATAAATTTATTTAAAGCATCTAATCTTCGCTATTCTACTCATTTTTATCCTTTAATGCGTGTTTTTCCGACTTTGTTTTATAATTATTCTATACTAGTACACCTTGTATATTAATATTTGACTTATATATTCATTCTGTTATATATTACATTTAAATTGACATAGTTACTGTTTAACTATTTTGGTTAGTGTAAGACCTATTTTATGTTTTCACTGAGTTCGTTAATTTAATATCTACTTTGTGTTTTTAATCTTAGTTATCGAAAAAACATTTGTTAGCAATCAAGATAATTTAGAATTTATGACACAAAAAAACAGACCCTTTTGAACTGCTCTACCTTCTAATTGAAGAGCATAACTTTAGGTCTGCTTTTTAATATTCTTATTTTTTTATTTTACAGGTCCAATCGGCAAAACTGTTTTACCATATACTTCATTTATCACCTGAGCTAGAGCCGTATAAATAGCTGAAAATCCACAAACTATTCCTTCATAACCTGCAATCATTTTAATTGTTTCATTACCTGTAAAATCTCCTAAAGCAAGAAGAAAAAACAAAATTGTTAACGTTCCAAAAACTACTTGTAACGCTTTAGTAATTTTAAGGGTTCCGATAAACATAACAAAGGTAAATAATCCCCACATAAAAAGATATGTTGCCATTGCAAGGTCATCTGCTGCTTCTGCCCAACCTAGTCGTGGCATTACCAGAAGACCAACTAATGTAAGCCAAAAGAATCCATAAGAAATAAAAGCTGTTGTTGCAAATGTGTTATTCTTCTTCCATTCCATAATACCAGCAATTATTTGGGCAAACCCACCATAAAATATACCCATTGCTAAAATCATCGCACTAAGAGGAAAAAATCCCGCATTATGAACATTAAGTAAAACTGTGGTCATACCAAAAGCCAATAATCCTAGTGGGGCTGGATTTGCCGTTTGATCCTTTAAACTGGCAATTATCATACCCTTATCATCTTTCTTCATTAACTTACCTCCATTATGATATTTTATATTTTTAACCTTGAGTCAAAGTGCGCTTTAAAAATTCTCTAGTTCGCACTTCTTTTGGGTTATTAAATATTTGTTCTGGTTTACCTTCTTCTGCTATAACACCCTTGTCCATAAACACAACCCGATCAGCTACATCTTTTGCAAAGCCCATTTCATGAGTTACAATTAACATCGTAAGACCAATTTCAGCCAGTTCCTTCATTACCTTTAGAACTTCTCCTACCATTTCAGGATCAAGAGCTGATGTTGGCTCATCAAATAGCATTACATCAGGATCCATAGAAAGGGCTCTAGCAATTGCTACACGTTGCTTTTGACCACCTGATAATTGTCTAGGTTTAGCATTAATATATTGCTCCATTCCCACCACTTTAAGGTATTTCATTGCTACCTCTTCGGCTTCTTCTTTAGAACGTTTCAATACTTTCATTTGACCTACAACACAATTACTTAAAGCATTATGATTATTAAATAAATTAAACTGTTGAAACACCATCCCAAGTTTTGTCCGATAAGCATAAATATCATGTTTATCATCTAATATATTTTCTCCCTGATAGATGATTTGACCACCACTTGGCTTTTCTAAAAGGTTTACACACCGAAGAAGGGTAGATTTGCCAGATCCAGATGATCCAATGATGCACACTACTTCACCTTTTTTTACTGAAAAATTAATATCTTTTAATACTTCATGAGATCCAAAGGATTTGCTTAGATGTTGAATATCAATTATCTTTTCCAAATTTTCTCCTCCTTCGTTTAATATTTGTTTTTATTTCCTTGATTCTTACGCACCTTATCTTCAGGTCTTTGTACTTGCATTTGATTTCCGCTCATAATGTAATTATCAGGACCATCTAATTTTTTCTCTATAAAACGTAAAATTCTTGTTACTGTAAAAGTCATTACAAAATAAAGGATACACGCCACAAAAAACGATTCAAAATATCTAAAGTTATTACCCGCAATTGATTTTGTTTGGAAAAATAACTCAGTTACCGAAATTACATTAAGCACAGAAGTATCTTTTATGTTAATTACAAACTCATTTCCAGTTGCTGGCAAAATGTTACGAATTACTTGTGGTAAAACTACATTAAACATAGTTTGTAGATGATTCATACCAATAGCATGAGCAGCTTCAAACTGTCCTTTGTCCACAGAAACTATACCGCCACGCACAATCTCAGACATATATGCTCCTGTATTAATAGAAACAATAAAAATAGCTGCTACTAATCTATCTACATCTATTCCAAAAGCTAATGCTGAACCATAATAAATTACCATGGCTTGTACAATCATAGGAGTTCCACGGAAAAATTCTATATAAAAAGATAAAAGACCATTAACTATTTTAAACGTTATTCTTTTTATTCCTTGTTCAGGCATAGGGATAGTACGTATAACCCCTATTAAAAGACCAATGATGGATCCCAAAATTGTACCAACTATGGAAATTAAGAGAGTCACACCAGCTCCGCGAATGAACATTGGTCCATTTTCTGAAATAATTCTAAGTATCCATTCTAAGGACATATTTTTACCTCCATCATAAGCATTATGAAACCGACTGCATATGACGCACTCGGTTTCAAATAATCATTATTGAGCTGCTGGTTGATTCTTTATAGCAGTATCCATAATTTGTGTACGTTCTTCTTGTGAAATTTCTGCTAAAATCTTATTAATTTTTTCTGTTAATTCACTACCCTTTTTTACTCCTACTGCGATTGCTGTATCATCATCAGATGTAGTAAATCCATCCTTAAATTCTACCATTGCATATTTTTCATTTGCATTAGTTGCACTAACTCCTTCAGGACGTTCTGATACATAACCATCAATAACACCTGATTCAAGAGCAACTCTCATTGCTGGGAAGTTATCCATTGCCGTCCCCTTTTTCACATCCTTAATTTGGTCAATTACAGAATAATGAAAAGTATTTAATTGAGCTGTTACCTTTGCTCCTTTAAAGTCTTGGATAGAAGTTGCTTTTTCAAATTCTCCGCCTTTTTTAACAACCATGACTAAATCTGATTTATAGTAATTATCGGAAAAGTCAATTGTCTCTTTACGTTCAGCTGTTGGTGACATACCTGCAATAATTACATCAATTTTACCTGATGTTAATGCTGGCACTAAACCATCCCATTCAGTTTTCACAATAACTAATTCTTTATTTAAACCTTTAGCAAGCTTTTTAGCAATTTCTACATCATATCCACCTGCATATTCAGCATTGCCATCAATTTTAACACCATCATTTGAGTCATTCATTTGTGTCCAGTTAAAAGGGGCATATCCACATTCAAGACCAACTTTTAAGGTATCAGTTTCCCCTTCAGTAGTAGTTTGTTCTGCATCATTGTTAGAACCACATCCTGCTAGTAACATCACAAATGTTAAAGATATAGCTACTAGTAATAATAATTTTCTTTTCATTCAATTCTCTCCTCCTAATATTAATAATTTAATATACCATTTCGAACCTTATAAGACCATTCTCTTAAGAAATTTACCTATTTAAAATTTCCTAAAGATTCTTTACTCTAACGATTAATTTATCATTATTTCTATATGATTTCAAGTATAATCTGATATATTCTGACTTATTTCGTTGTAAATTTTACCCAGGTAAAAAAATCCTTCTAACCTTAAGCTAGAAGGATTTTTGTTTACAATCATTTTAGTCTATAAGTTATATACCCTTTATAGTCTATTACGTCTACTTGCTCATCTTTTTTCAAATCACTAATAATTTCATCAATATTGGTGCATTCACGTGATTTCAAAAACTCTTCAATTTCAAATTGATTCATAGGATGACGCTTAATTATACTTAATATTGCTTTCAGGTCATCCTTAATTTCACTTTGAAACCCTAGTGATTTAAGTAGATCTATTGATATTCCACCCAGTTTTTCTACTGCATATAACATTTTTTCAGAATTAATTTCTTTAACATAGGATTCAGCTGGAGGCCTCACAGGAGTATTTAAATAAAGTCTATCATATTTAATGTTATTTAGTAATTTAGCATAGTTATTTAGAGCCTCTTCATCATCATTAACTTCATCAATGAGCATAATCTCTAGCCAAAGCTGACCTTCGTATTTTTCTGAAAATGTCACTAATCCCTTATATACTTCATCATAATTTAGTTTACCATAAGGTCTATTGATTTTTCGATATGTAGTATTGTCATAAGCATCCATTGAAGGTAAAACTATATCAGCCTTACTTAATTCTAATTGTACATTTTCATCATATAGTAATGCAGCATTTGTAATTACCGCTACTGGTTTATCGGTTCGTTTTTTGATTTCAGAGATAAGATCACCCAGACCTAAATATAGCGTAGGCTCTCCTTCCCCGACAATGGTAACTACATCAAAATTGGGACTATTTGCTATTGTCTCTTCGAATTCTGCGATTATGTCTTGCACAGGATAAAACATTTGCCTTGTATTAGCTAAGTTATATGTTTTTCCAAGTTGACAATAGGTACACGCATAATTACAAGTTTTCTTAGGAATAGGGCTAACCCCTAGAGACAGACCCATTCTTCTAGAAGGCACAGATCCAAAGATATATTTCATTTCTTTCATTAAGACACCCTCCTTATCTCCTTTTGAGTTATAGATCTTAGCCTTTTACTTTAAAACACAAAAAACAGGATAAACTTATAATCTTATTTTATTTGCATTTTACAGAAAAAAATAAAATGAATTCAAAAGATAGTCTTGCTCATACTTAAGAGTTAGTTTCCATAAAAAGTTTTTAATTGTTTTGATTTTTACCTTACCCTGTTTATATTTTTCTATATTTTTCAAAAAGGAATCCTTTTCTTGTTTTGTCACAATTTTTTTAAAATATCCCCATACATGAAGAGCTGAATTAAGCAAATCTCCTGGTATAGGCTCCTTTTCTAAAGCACCTTCGATAAGATTATAAAAGGCTACTACAGGATAATCGGATTTATTTTTCAGTAAATGTCTAATTTCGGTATAATTTACAGGTGCATATTCTAAAACAGTATATTTATATCTACTCCACTCTTCTTCCAATCTCTTAATTTTCTTACTAGATGAAATACTATTAATACACTTAATAGCTGATAAATTTTTATCCTTCACTTCTAACATTATATCGATATCTTTATCTTCTAAGTTTGTATAAAATTGCAAAAATTCAATAATCCTAATAGTTTTAGAGTGTGATCCTGCTTTTTTTAAAGGATCTTGCTGCGAATAATGAATTTTTTGTTTTCCGTCTTTTTCCTGCCATGTTTTATTACATTCCCTTATCCAGTAACTATCGGTTTCTATAAGTTCCGGTGAGTTAATTGCATTATGCAAATTATCATAAATAACCGGAATCTTAAGTTTATTTCCAATATTTAATACCTCTTCTATTGTATATGATTTATCATCATTTTCAATTACCAAGCGTTGTTTTACATTATCCTCTAAGAGACGATAATTTGAGATAAATCGTTCAGTAGCAAGTTTTTTATCATTATAGACGCCACCTATATGGAGAATAATTTTACTACTAGCATCCATATCAAGACTATCTAGCACCCGTGCATGGTAATTTAAATCAGCTATTGCTCTTTCTACTACCTCTTCACTAGGCGAGTTTAATACCGTATACTGACCAGGATGCATCGAAACCCTAATACCATTACTTTTAATTTTTTCACCTATTCTTTTAAAATGAGGGGCAAATTCTTCCCACCAAGAAAGGGTATTAGCCATACTTGAACCAAATGGGATTATATCAGAACTAATTCTAAATAACTTAATCTTATTTTTAATATTGTACTCAATAATGTTTTCTAATGAAGTTAAATTATGTTTAATTAATTCTGACAATTTATCAGTGGTTGCATTTTTAAGTAAACAATTTTTTTGATCCGTATTTAAAACTCCCATTGTTAAGCAAGCATAACCAATACTCATCCTAATCACCCTTCTTATTTTACTTAGTGAGTGTAATCAATAAATCTAATTGATTCTCCTACCTTTTTTCTAATGGCTTCTTTAATTTTTTCAGCATGAGGGCAAGGGAAATCAAACGGATTGCCTTTTGTAATACATGAACCAAAAGCAATCGTATCTGCTCCTCTTTTAACCATTTCAGCAGCTCTAGATACTGCTTTTTTTCCTGGACACCCACCACAGCTGTTTATTCCAATTAATTCAATATCCTCTTCCACACCTTCAAAAGCAAGTGTTTTGGTGTTCATAACCTTAATACATGTAGTTGCTGGGCAATGATCTTCTGTTTGCATACATCTTATTAATCCTACCTTCACTTCATACACCCCTTAATGTTATTAATTTTTGTTATTTAATTAAAATCACTTCTTACATTTTATTTTACGCTATTACTAGCATATGTCAATAATGGCGTGCTACTACTTTGTTAAAAACTAAAATTCTACTGTTTTTCTTTTTTAAGAAAAGTAACTGCAAAAAAAGCTGTAATAGGTATAGTTAAGATTAAACCAATACTACCTGCTATTGACCTCACAATTTCAGTAGCTACTATGTCCATATTTATCAGTCTAATAAAAGGAGTTTCATAAGCTAAAAATAATAATAATAGTGGAATAAAACTACCTGTATAAGCTAAAATTAAAGTATTAGACATTGTTCCCATAATGTCTCGCCCAACCTCCATACCAGATTTAAATAGTTCTGACCTAGAAAGGTTATTATTAGCATTATGAATTTCTTGGATAGATGACGCAATACTCATTGCCACATCCATTACTGCACCTAAAGCACCTAAGATAATACCAGCAAAAAGCAAGTTTCTAAAATCAAATGTTATTTCCTGAGGAATATTCATGAGCATACCAGCCTCTTCCATAGACATACCTGTAAGTTTTACTAACTTTGCTATTATAATGGAAATTATCCCTGCAATAACAACTCCTGAAATTGTACCAATAATAGCAGCATAACTTTTTTTGTTTAATCCTGAGACAAGTATAATTGTTATTAATGTAATAATAGTAGAGATGATAATAGTCAGAAACAGGGGATTAAATCCTTTTAAAACTAAGGGTAAAAACATTCCAAATATTAATAAAACAGTAAGAGAAATTGTAATTACAGATTTAAATCCTTTACCTCTTCCTACAAAGATTAATAAAAGTAAAAATGCAATAACTAACAATTTTACTACTGAATCTCTAGCATAATCAGTTATATGTACATTTTTGCTTTCCTCAAATTCCTCAATAGCTAAAAGCACTTTATCCTTTTCTTTAACAACAATATTATAAAGAGAATTATCAGTTAAAGCATTTTCAATATTAACTATCTCACCTTCATATTTACCAGTGAGAATTTTTAATTTTACTTGTTGATAATCATAAGAATAATCTCCTTCCATATGTTTATCTTCTACATTAAGTACTCTCCCTTTTTCAAAGGAAATAATAGGTTCGTCCACTACAGTATCAGCAAAGGCAATGTTACTACATAAAAGTATTAATATTAAAACTGTTAAAATTATATTTTTTTTCATTTTATTCTCCTTTATTTAAAGATATTTTAGTCACTTAGATATTTTATCTAACAAAAACAGATTTATCAATGTCAAGAAGTGCTAAAAAAATGTCATACCCCTTCTAAAATAAGGTGCATGACATTTACCTAACTAAATTTTAAACTTTAAAACTTCCTATTAATGTTTGCAGGTCTTGAAATAACCTTGTTAAATCTTTACTTGCTTGTGATATAGCCTCGATTGAGATAGATTGTTCCTCCATAGATGCTGATGCCTCTTGAGTTCCTGCTGCATTTTCTTCTGCTACAGCTGAAAGTGTCTGTATCGTGTCTAATACTTCATTTTTTTGTGATTCCATTTTATTACCTGATTGATTTATGATTAATACAGCTTCTCTTGATTTTTTAATTGCTTCAGCAATTTCTTTATATTTATTTTCTGTCTGATCTACGTTTTCGATTTGTTCTTTTAAAATTTGTTCTACTTCTTGCATAATTTGAACGGCTTTAGTTGCATCTTGACGCAAAATTTTCACTCTATCATCAATTATCTTAGTCGAATTAGCAGATTGTTCAGCAAGTTTTCTAATTTCATCAGCTACTACTGCAAAGCCTTTGCCATGTTCTCCTGCTCTTGCTGCTTCTATAGCTGCATTTAAAGCAAGCAAATTTGTTTGCTCTGCTATTGATGCAATCAGATTACTAGCTTCACTTATCTTTTCAGAGCTTTCATTAGTTTTAATAATACTTTCATATACATTAGTTGTTGCACTACTACTTTCTTTTGTTTTTGTAGCAAGTGCCTCCACTACTTCTAAACCTTGCGCTACTAACATATGTACCTGTCCAGAGGAACTTTTTAATAAATCTACGTTATTTTTATTTTCTTCAATAATATTACCAAGGACGACTAATTTCTCAGACCCCTCATTTGTATTTTGAGACTGAGCCTGTGCACCTTTAGCTATTTCATTAATTGTTAAAGCTACTTCTTCGGAAGTAGTCGCTGATTGCTCAGCTTGAGCTTTAAGTTGTTCAGAGGATAACTGGATTTTTTGAGATAACTCTTTTACTGTTATGACAATGTTATTAACAGTATCAATAAAAGAATTTAAATAAAGTGACATCATTCCAATCTCATCTTTTGATTCCACATTAGCACGTTTGGTTAGGTCTCCCTCTCCGGCAGAAATTTCTTTAAGTATCTCTGTCATTATATGTAAACGCTTTATTATTATTTTTTGTATATTAAAATAAGATATAAAACTAATTAATATCACTAAAATAAATAATATCAGAGAATTTCTGTATAAATTATTGATTTTTAAAGCTATTTTATTATTTCCCTCAATAAACTTAGCGTCTACTTGTGTTAATAATAATTCAATACTTTCGTTTATCTGTTCAGCAAAAGGGTCGAATTTTTCCATATAAATATTACCTGCATCTGTGCCTTCTGCAATATACGCATTAGCCATTTTTGTTCCCATCTGATAATACTCATCTAAATCCAGAGCAAGTTGAGCTAATGTATTTTCATCTACACCTAATTCTTTTAATCTTGTAATTTTAGCTTTAGCATCTTCATAATAATCTGAAGCCTCATCAAAACCATCATCAAATCCCGGTTTTGCCCGAGTAGCAGAAATATCTGTAAGCCACTGTTGAATTTGAATAATATCCTTTTGTAAATTAAGTGAGGTAATCATTACGGGTGTATTCTTATTTTGATGCTCTTCAGTATTTTCACTTATACTATCTAAAGAAGTTAGTGTATAAATCATAAGTGACCCCATTATTAAGATAATTCCTAGCATCATTGCGCCAAATTTTGTTGATATTTTCATCTTTTCTCCCCCCATTACTTAAGATTTGCTAATCATAACTTTACATATGTTCTTAATTATACACTTAATTTTTTCAAAAGTTAATAATCTTCTTAAAAGGTTACTCTTAATTTTTCTAGGAAATACTTATAATAAATACTACATTAGCAGTTAAGAAGTTTCTCTTAAGAATTATAAAAATATGCTACACTTTATGTAAAAAGTAATGGAGGGATATAATGACTGAAATGCGTCGTAAAGATCGAGAAATGAATACAAAATTTGCTCAAAATGTTATTGATGGGGCTAATTTTGCTACATTATCAATGATAGATAATGTAGGGTTGCCTTATGGAATTCCAATTTCTTTTGTAAGAGATGGGGATATAATCTATTTTCACTCAGCTTTAGAAGGAAAAAAAGTAGATATTTTAAAGAAAAACCCCTTAGTTTCCATGTCCTTTGTCGGGAAAGTAGAAGTTCCACAGCTGTTTACACAAGATGAAATTAAAAGTTTAATCGCCGAAAATAAATTTTCTCTGTTAGCCCGTAAAGTTTATACCACCGAATTTGAATCTACTATTGTATCTGGAAAAACATCCTTGCTTGTTAATAAAGAAGAAAAGATCAAAGCATTACGTCTGATTTGCCAAAAATACACTCCTAATTATATGGACTATTTTAGTTATGCTATCGAATCAAGTTTAAACCATACACTTGTTTATCGTTTAGACATAGAAAAAATTTCGGGGAAAAGAAAAAGATTTGATGAGCATGGCGAAGAAATGAAATGGGGCAGAATGTAAAATTAATCATGGTTTTAAATTAAATATAGTAATTTATTTTAAAATAGGCATAAGCTAAGGTATTTTACCTAACTAATGCCTGTTTTATGTAAAAGATTAAATAAATTCTACTTATTAAAAATAAAGCGTAAAATAATATTCTATAAATTATTAATTAGCCAAATATAATGAAATACCCAAAAACTAAAATACCTAAAATAATCCGATACCACCCGAAGGCTTTAAAGTCATTATTTTTAATGTATCCTAAGAGGAATTTAATAGCAATTATCGAAACTACAAAAGCTACAATCATCCCTGTAAGCAAAATATACATTTCCATTTGAGTAAATGTTAAGCCAAACTTTAGAAGTTTTAAGGCACTTGCTCCAAACATTACTGGAATAGACAAGAAAAATGAATATTCTGCAGCAATAAATCGTGATGTACCTAAAATAATTGCCCCTAAAATAGTTGCGCCTGATCGAGATGTACCTGGAATTAAAGATAATACCTGAAACATTCCAATTAAAAAGGCTGTTTTATAGGTTAAAGCCTCAAAACTAGTAACACGACCATATCTACCTCTATTTCTATTCTCGATAACAATAAATAAAATTCCATAAACTATAAGCATTATTGCAACAGTTTGATAATTGTAAAATTGTTCATTTAACCAATCATCGAATAATAATCCTAAAACTGCAGCAGGAATAACCCCTACAATTACCTTATACCAAATACTCATAGTTTCTTTCTTTTCAAGTTTAGACTTTCTTAGTGAAAAAGGATTTAACTTATGAAAAAAAAGTAAAACAACAGCCATAATTGCCCCTAGCTGAATAACTACAAAAAACATTTCTTTAAACGCTGCTGTCGCATTTAACTGCATAAACTCCTCAACTAAAATCATATGACCAGTACTACTTATAGGTAGCCATTCAGTGATACCTTCAACAATTCCTAAAAATACTGCCTTTAATAATTCAATGAGAAACATCCTACTTTACCTCCACACTTAAGTATAATTTAAAGCAAAAAAAGTTCGAGATCCAAAATGAATGACTTACTTAAAAATGCATTTTAGCCTCTATACTAAGATATTATTTTATCACATAATTATGTAATTATCATTTAAACTAATTAAACCTAAATCAACAACCACTCTCAAATATTTATGTGAAAGTGGTTCTTGATAAATCTATCACAGCATTTTAGTAAATTAATCATGGTTTTTTAGTAAATGATTCTCTATTATTTATAACAAATTCTTCAAGAGAACCTGGTTTCTTACCCGTCAAATTAAAAAACCCATCTGTCACTTCTGCCGCAGTTCCCATTCTCGTCATAAAATAAAGTGCAATAGTAACGTTAACATAGCTTTTATTTAATCCACGTTTTTTTATATAATAATTTCTATACTTTAAATAACCTGGATTAGCATAAGTAATTTTTCTTTCCAGAACCTTACTTAATATTTCTGCTACTTGATAATAATCTAAGGCTTTTCCACCTGTAATTGTATGAGCAGTATTTTTATATTTATCTACTTGATTAAGAACGGTTGCAATTGCTAATCCTATATCAGCTGCATCTATAAAGCTAGTTTTACTTTTTCCAGCAGGTACAAAAATTTGATCCATTTCTCGTATTTCAACAGCATGAACGCCTGATATGTTTTGCATAAAAAAACCTGGTCTAATATGGGCATAGGGAATTTTTGAATTTTCGATGTATTTTTCAATCTTATAATGGGGTGGAATTGTATTTTTCTCAATACCCATTAAAGATAGAAACGAAACCAATTTAATGTTGTTATCTTTCATAGCATCAATAAAGGGATATAACTCCTCCGGTTTACCAAGATGAGGTGGTCTCATCAAAAATACTCTGTCCACATCTTTAAGAGCATTTTTAAATGTATCATTTTTAGTAAAGTCAAACAAAGCAATATCTACTCCTGTATTACTATCAAATATTCCCTTTAACTTATTTAAATCCGTGCCTGCAGCAACTATTTTTTCTCCCATTTTTAATAACTCTTTGATTACATATTTCCCAACATTTCCAGTAGCACCTGTTACTAATATTTTCTTTTTAATTTTAAATCTTCCTCCTGCTTTTAACTGCTATTTATAGTAACTAAATATAAATTTCCCCTAAAACAAATTTAAATGTATATTTGTTTTAATTTTAAAAAACCGCCATAGCTATGACGGTTAATAATCGTTATTGATTAAAATGTACATCCATTTGAGGATACGGTATAGAAATACCTTCTTCATCAAATTTTCTTTTTACAGTTTCAATTATATCAAAATAAACTGTCCAATAATCCTCTGCCTTTGTCCATACTCTTACCGTAAATACTAAGGCACTATCTGCATGTTCTGACATTCTCACAAAAGGTTTCGGCTCTTTAAATATTTGAGCATGATTATCCATAATTTCTTCCAATAAACTAATAACCTTATCTTGATCATCATTATATCCTGCAGTAAATTTAAAATCTACACGACGCGTGTCTTTTACCGAATAATTTACAATGCTTGTATTTGCAAGGTTTCCATTAGGTATGTAAATTACCTTGTTATCAACAGTTATGAGTTCTGTATAAAGAATCTGAATTGCCTCTACAGTTCCACCGTAGCCACTTGTCTCAATATAATCTCCAACTTTAAATGGTCTAATGGTTAGTAGAAGTACCCCTCCTGCGAAATTAGCCAAAGATCCTTGAAAAGCTAACCCAACAGCAAAACCTGCAGCCGCTAGAATTGCCACAAATGAAGTAGTATCTATCCCTATAATTTTAATTATTGAAACTGCTAATAAGACTTTTAAGGTAGCATTGACTAGGGATATCGAAAAAGGTTTTAAAGTATTATCAAGTGGTGATTTTTCGATATATGTTTTAAATTTTCCTGTGACCCATTTAATAACCACAAGTCCAACAATTATGACTACGATGGCTAGCGCTAAATTTCTAACAAAAGGTAGAAATAAAAAAGTCATTTGAGCTAGTGTACGTGTTCCCTCCATCTTATCCTCTCCTTATGATATATAGAGTACAAGGTTGTTTGTGCCTTGTTATATCTTAATTCTTTCTCTGATTGTAACATTATTAATACTAATTTAAAAGTTTACAATAATTTAAAATCAGTATCCAAGATTCATCATCAAGTTTTAATTTCTCAATTAGAAAATAAAAAGCCATGTCAGAATTATTTTAATAGTGCTATCATACAATTAGTATAATTATATCTAGGAGGAAATTAGATGACGTGCAAAAGATGTAACAGTGTTCCAAAAACTAATTATGGAAAATGTAAAGCTTACATAAGTATCCCTATTGATGAATTATTTATTAAGGTTAAAGATATAATAGGAACATATGCAAATGTAATTAGTATTAAAGAGGATTACCTAGAAGTTGAAGTAGAAGACTTTGAAAGTTTTATTATAAATTTGGGAGCTGATAAAAAATTATTCGAAAAAGAAAAAGATGATATCAATGTTCTCCCAATTTCATATGCTGATGTACTTAATTTCAGTGCATTTTCTAAAACAAAAACTCTCCAAAAATGGGTTAATACAATAAAATCTAAAGATTTAATTTACATTTTATGTAACAAAAAACTTATTACCCTTTTCCAACCTATAATTAATATAAAAAATAATGAAATCTTTGGTTACGAAGCTTTAACCAGGGGAATAAAGGAAAATGGCACAATTATGCCTCCCTTTGAGATGTTTAATCTAGCTAAAAAATGCGATTTAATTTTTAACCTTGACCGACAAGCCAGAGAAGCTGCCATAAATAATTCCGCAAAAAAAAATATAAAGAAAAATCTCTTTATTAACTTTTTACCTAGTGCTATTTATGATCCTAGTGTTTGTTTAAAAACCACTACAGAGCTAATTAATAAATATAATTTAAATCCGAGTGATATTGTTTTCGAGGTGGTAGAAACAGACCAAATCACTGATATTAATCACCTTAATAATATTTTGAATTTTTATAGAAATAAGGACTTTAATATCGCCTTAGATGATGTAGGAAGCGGGTACTCCTCTCTTACAAATTTAGCAATATTAAGTCCAAATTATATAAAAGTTGATATGGAGATAATTAGAGATATCCATAAAAATAGATTAAAACAGGCTATCTTAGATGCCCTAATTTCCATATCCAAAAGTATTGACTCTAAAGTGCTTGCTGAAGGGGTAGAAACCAAAGAAGAGTTCCAATATGTTCTAGCTAAAGGTGTGGATCTTGTGCAAGGATATTATTTTGGTAAGCCTACCGAAGAACCTTTACTGCATTTATAACTTTTAAACAACTCAAAAATACATAATGTTATTGCAAATCCCTATAATATTTTGGATACTTCTCAGATTTATGATCCTGACAAATAGATAGGGATTTCTCTTTTTCTAATGGGAGCTTACCTTCAGCCAGGTTATAAACTTTTCGATTTGCTTTCTGCGCAAAACAACCAATTTTAGGTATGCCTATTTGTTCATTCATCTCTTTCCATAGATGATTAATCCCCCTATCTCTAACGCTACCAAAATTCATCGGTACAAAATCGCACGGATATAAATGTCCATCACCACTAACATAAGAGTGCTGTGTACCTGCCCCACAACCATATTTTTCTTCACTTTCTGTATAAGCAAAGCTTGTAATCTTTGGAAATCCTGATATTTCATTAGCTTTATGCTGTATCTCGATTAATTTTTGGCGTGTTTTAGGATCATAAAGTATATCTTCTATATCTTCTGTAGTTAATAAACTTCCACTTAAGATTGGCTCTAATATTTTCACTTCGTGAGCCCCCTTATCTCCAGCAAACTTAAAAAACTGAAATAATTTATCTTGATCTACATCTTCTTTCATTACAACAGTTTGCACCATCGTATATAATCCAGCCTTTCTTGAATTATCAAGGGCAGCTAGAGCATAATCAAAAGCCTTATCGCTATTTCTATTTGCATTATGCTTGTTTCTATCAAAGGAATCTAAGCTAATTCCAATACTAAATAGGCCACTTTGCTTTAACCTTTTTGCCTTTTCTAAAGTTAAATTAACACCACTAGTAAATAAAATAGCGGTACTTCTTTCATCTATAGCGTTAATAATTTCATAAATATCTTCTCTAACCATGGGTTCTCCCCCAGTAAGTCCAATGATAGACGTTCCCATATCTTGCAAATCATTAATTACTTTTATCCATTCTGTAGTAGTTAATTCTTCTGCTATCTTTCTATTCTTTGCACTACAATATAGACAATTATTAGGGCATTTGTGCGTTAAACATAAATAGATTGATATAGGTGCACTTCTTTTAGCATATATTTGTTGGGTAAATATATTATGCGGAGATAGACTTGCCGTTACATTAGTTATAAAAGCCTCTGACGGAAAAGGTGGTAAAAAGGAACTTAAAACATACTTATTTTCAAATTTAACTATTTTTTCACCTTTTAAAATATTCAGCATCATTTTAATGTATTTATTTAAAGTAAAGTTTTTATCTTCTTTTAAAATATTATAAACTTTAACTAAATCTTTGGTAACCTTTGGGTTTAAACTCATATTCATTAACATACCTATTTTAGACCAGTTCATATTTAGCAACTCCCCTTAATATCTGGTGGATGATATAACGATACTATTAGTGTCACCATCTTCATGCCCTACAACATATTTCCTAGGATCTTTGGAAAATTCCAGATGCAAATTTATGATTAATAACGTATTTTCCATTCTCATACTTTTTCTTCTTTATCTCTGCGATAATATCATCTTTTACCTTTTCAAAATCCTGAAATATTTGTGCAGTTCCCGCTATTGCACCTGTTTTAGTTAACCATTCAAAAAGTTCTTCAGGGGTATCAAAAGCAAAATTATTTTCTTCCTCACTTATTTTCACAGTTGCAAAATTCTGGTTTTTAAACCATTTTTCTAAGCCTTCTGTGCCTTTTGGGAGATGAAATCTTATGTCCATAAACTTGTTAACTTCTTGTTGATTTTTTTCCATTACCTTTAAAAATATTTCTTCAATTCCTTGCAACGTTCCCTGACTATTTACAATCACACATGCTAACCCCTTTTTGTACAAAACTCGTTTAAATTGCTTTATAAGTTCCTTTTGATTAAAATAAGGTAAAGCCCAGCCACAAAAAACAAGGTCAAATTTTTCCTCAGTATTTTCTAGGAATTTCATCCCATCTTGATTTATAATCCGAACCTCACTACCTACTACTTCTTTAAATTGTTCTAACATTTTTGCCGATATATCAACTGCTGTTATTTCGCAATCTATCTCTTTTTCTAAAAGCTTTTTCGTAATATAACCTGTGCCGCAGGCAAAATCTAATATTTTTAACCTTTTTTCTTCATTATAATACTCCGGTTTTATAATCTTATCTGTAAATTTACCCATCTCAGCCAGCCATAAATTATAGGTGCTTGCTACCTTATCATATTCTTTAGCATAATCACCACTGGTAATAATTTCTTTATTATATAATTTAGAAGCTCCTTTTAAATAAAGCTTTACCTTATTTAGCATTTTTTTCACCCTTAATGATAAAATAATATTTTTCTTGCCTACACAAGTGGACAGTAAACCTATCCTTTAGTAACTCCTTGACTTCCCTGCTCGTTTTAAAATAAAGTTTACCAAATAAAAAATACTCAAATAACCTCAATAGTTTAGTCCGTAAATATTTTCTATCAAAATCAAGAATTAAAATTTTACCCTTATCTTTTAATACTCGCTCTATTTCAACGATTAATTTTTCTTGCTGGGAAATGTGATGTAATACATCGGCTAAAATAACAACATCTATACTTTTATCTTTAAAATTCGTGGTTAAAGCATCTCCTACAATTGGTACAATCTTTTTATTAGGTTTAATTTTAGAAAGCATTTTTTCACTTTCATCTAATATATATACTTTTTTACAGTCTTCTTTTAAATGCTGAGCTAAATGACCCGTACCACCACCGATATCTAAAATTATCTCTGTACCCTGTAAATTTAAAACTTCCTTTATTTCCCTAACCTTATATAGTTTAAATGTTCTCATAAAAGAATCATAATGAGCAGAAACCTTATCAAAATCCTTCAAAGTAATATCTTCCCCTTTAACTATTACTTAAATATTAGCCAATTCAGCTAGTCTTTTCTTCATATAGTCAAGATCAAAAGAAGAACTAATCCTCTTATTTTGCTCGTTTAAAATCCTATAATGGTTGCTTATTATATTCTGCTGTATTTTATAATTATTGCATTTTTCTACATCACGCCACCATACCTTACCCCCTAGGGTATTTTCATAATCTAGTTCATATTTTTTAAAGGCAAGAGACAAAATAATATCTTCTACATCCCCACCAAAATTCATTTGCATTATTTTGCTATTTTTAAATATAGAAGCTACCGCTACAGCCCCCATCCAACCTAAACTTGCTCGTTCTTTTTCTATTTGTACCAAAGTCTTTTTTGAAATTCCTATAGTTTCAGCCATTTTATCTTGCGTAAAATTACTTTCATTTCTTATAAGTTTAAGATTAGTATCTATAATTTTTATAAATGCATTACGATCCAAAATATCACCTCTATGTATCATTTAGTGTAATTTTACACTTTAGTATACCTTTTGTAAATATAAAAATGCTCCATTTAAAGTATCCAGATTATTATTGTTTAATCTGGATACTTTAAATGGAGCACATCATAACAAAAGTGTCAAAAATATTCACTATGAAGTTTTACATAATAATTACTGCTAGGTATAAATTCATTTTTAATCCGTCTGCTAATACTATTTCTATCTTTTTGTACCTTTATCCCACAAACTTTAAACCTATAGCCCCTGTAATAATAAACCCTAGGAAAATAATTCTTTTTAAATTAGCTGGTTCTTTAAAAAATATTATCCCCATTAAAACTGCTCCTGCCGCTCCAAGCCCAGTCCAAATAGCATAAGCAGTTCCCATGGCTATTTGACGCATTGATAATGATAAGAAAATAAAGCCCGAGGCAAAGATTAGTGCAATTAAAAAAAGCCGTGCTATACTCTTTTTTTGTAAATAATAATTAATACTCGCAACACCTAAGATTTCACCTAAGCTTGCTATAATCAAGTACATCCAAGCCAAACTATTTTCCTCCTTCATTTACTTGTAAATCCTTTTTATTTTCTGCTCTTTCTTTAATTTTTTCTTCCTCAGTAGATAATTTAATTCCTATAACTCCTGTAATAATTAGCCCAATAAAAAGAGCCTTAGCCAGTGAAAAGTCTGCCTTAAAAACTAAAAAGTCTATTAAAACAATGCCTGTAGCACCCATACCCGTAAAGACAGCATAAACCGTTCCAGAAGGAAGAGTATCGCATGCTTTTATTACAAAATAAAAGCTTAAAATTATCATAACTATTGTCCCTAGCCACTGCCAAGAGGTCGATGAATGTCTTAGCCCAATCACCCAAAAAACTTCTACAATACCTGCTAAAAAAACATAAATCCACATGATTTTATCCTTTCCTAATGTGTTTTTTCTTGCTGTGAAAAAACACAACCGCAGTAGTCTTGACGGTATAAATTATATTTTTTAGACATATCTACTGAACTTTTATAACCATTATTCTTTTTAAAGTCAGAATGGAGAAATTTGACATTATATTTTTCACCTAACTCTACTCCAATTTCATTAATTTTGTGTGTATTTTTTAAGGGGCTAATTGTTAGAGTAGTTGTAAAATAATCAAAACCCTTTTCTTTAGCATACTGGGCAGTTTTATCTAAGCGTAAATTAAAACACTGAAAGCACCGCTCGGTTCCTTCTCCTAAATGTTCATAACCTTTTACAGCTTCATAAAATAAATTACTTTGGTGATCAGTATCTACTACCTTATAATTAAGACCCATTTCTCCTATAAGTCTTATTTGCTCTTCTAGTCTTTTTAAATATTCTTCTTCTGGATAAATATTAGGGTTAAAGAAAAATACTTCTATTTCAAAATGCTCAGATAAAAATTCTAAAACATACGAGCTACATGGTGCACAACAGCTATGTAATAATAATTTAGGTCTTTTGTTTTGCTTAGACATTTCATTTATTTCAGTTAACATTATTTTATGATAATTTTTTTTCATTTTTATCACTACTTTTCTCTAATTTCAATAATTATGTAACCTCACCTTTTTTAGTATACTTAAAAAGGTGAGGTTACAGTTTTAATTAACAGTTACAATCCAAGACATTTCCAGCCATTCTTTTTAACAATTTTAAAGCAATTTCTTTTTCTTCTAACTCAAAGTCTTTAGTTAATAATTCTGTCCACTGGCTGATAATTAATTCTATTTGTGGTTCTATTTCGTTAGCCTTTTGGGTTAAAATAACTTTATTAATTCTCTTATCTTCAAAGCATTCTACCCTTTTAACATAACCTGAAGCTTCTAATTTTTTCACTGCCCTTGCCGTTGTTCCTTTGTCGATACATAGAGATTTTGCTAAACTGTCCTGACTTACCCCATCCTTTTTAAAAAGAAGCATCAAAAAAGGAAATTGACCACAACTTAAATCTATTTCTTTTAATTTTCGATCAAGATAACTTTGACCTAAACGATAAAGAATAGAAACCCATCTACCAATAGAATTTTCATTATCCATCTCCTAAGACCTCCGTTAAAGACGGTCTTGATAGAAATTTAAATTCTCTAGCGATAAAGATAAAGGTTAAAATAAAAGAACAAAAATCAGCAGTTGGTCCTGCATATAAGATGCCTTCTAAACCGTAAAATCTAGGTAAAATTAAAAGTAAAGGTATCAAAAATAAAATTTGCCTTGATAATGTTAAAATCATGGCTGCCCTTGGCTTACCAACAGCTTGATAATAGTTTGCTCCTACTATTTGAAAACCTACAACAGGTAACATGATGAAAAAATAATGTATAGCTTTGGAACCAAATTTAATTAATTCTTTATCTTCAGGATTAAATAGTGTTACTAATTGTACCGAATATAATCTAGTTAAGACAAAACCTAAGACAGCAATTGTTGTGGCTGCATACATTGCTGATTTTAAAGCTTCTTTAACACGATCGTACTTTTGTGCCCCATAGTTATAGCCAATTATTGGTTGTACTCCTTGACTTATACCTATGACTGGCATCATTAATAACATCATAGTACTAAATACTATACCCATACCGGCTATAGCAGTATCCCCTCCGTATACTTTCAGGCTATTATTCATGATTAAATTTAATAAACTTGAAGCTAATTGCATAGCAAATGGTGCAGATCCAATTGCCACAATCTGTAGTAATAGTTTAGTATCTAATTTTAAATTTTTCTTTTTAAGCTTTAATAAACTTTTTCCTCCAAGGAAATAAACTAAAACCCAAGCAGCAGATACAGCTTGCGCTAAAACAGTTGCAAAAGCAGCTCCTTGTATTCCCCAGTTAAAGATAAAAATAAAGATATAATCTAATATAACATTTATAACTGCTCCCAGTAGCATTGTAAACATAGCGATTTTAGGATTTCCCTCTGCTCTAATAAAATTATTCATCCCAAAACCAATCGAGGCAAAAATATTACCTAGCAAGATAATTTGCATATAACTTTTAGCATAAGGCAAGTTAGCAGCAGTAGCACCAAATAACTTTAAAAGTGGTTCAAGAAAAGTTATACTTAAAGCCGAAAGTAATAACGCCATTAAAACTAGGCCCATAGCTCCTGTTCCCATTATAGATTCAGCACTTTCTTGATCATTTTCTCCTAATCTGATTGAAATTAAGGCAGTTGTACCTACACCAATAAGCATAGAAAAAGCCATCGAAATCATCATAATTGGAAATCCTATTGTAAGACCTGCTATCCCTAAAGAGCCAACACCATTTCCAATAAACATTCTATCAACTATATTATATAAAGCATTTACCAATGTTCCTATAATTGCTGGAATAGAAAATTTAAATAATAATTTGGATATTTTTTCCTCCCCTAGTTCTCGTGAATTTTTCTTCATAGACACCAACCTTTCTTAACATTAATAACACTGAGCTATTATACTAAAGCACAGTTGCATATGCAACTAAAATTTGAAGAAAAAAAGTCAACTAAGTTATAAACTTAGTTGACTTAAATATTAATATTCAATCTAAAAAATATTGTGAACAATTATTCTAAAAAGAAGAAACACATTTTTTAGAATTTTCTACTGGCACACCCATCATTTTTATAAAATACTCATGAAAACAAGTATTATTAGTTAATTCAGGATGAAACGATGTTGCGAGCATATTGTCTTGCCGTGCTGCAACAATATTTCCCTCTAACTTGTGAATAATTTCAACATTTTCAGCTGTTTCTACAATATACGGTGCCCTAATAAACACAAGTGGAATTTCCTTCTCAGAAACCTTTGGGATTTTTTCGTTAGTAATAAAACTATCTAATTGTCTTCCATAAGCATTTCTTTTTACTTTAATATTCATAACACTTAGATGAGAATGTTCATAACCTTCTATCTCTTTAGCCAATAAAATCAATCCAGCACAAGTTCCCCACACAGGAAAACCATTCTTGATTTTTGATTTTAAAATATCTTTCATATTAAAATCAACTAATAGTTTTCCCATAGTTGTACTTTCTCCCCCAGGTAGAATAATTCCATCTATACCCTCGAGTTGATCAGCATTTCTTATTTCTATGGCGTTATGACCTAAAGACTTGATAATTTTTATATGTTCTTTAAATGCACCTTGTAATGCTAAAACACCAATATTTCTCATATTAGTATCCTCTATTAGCCATTTTTTCTTCCTCATTTATTGAATAAACATTTATTCCTACCATTGCTTCTCCTAGATTTTCAGAAACTTCAGCAAGCATCTTAGGATCCTTAAAGTGAGTAACAGCCTTTACAATTGCACTTGCTCTTTTTCTAGGATCTCCAGACTTAAATATGCCAGAACCTACAAATACTCCATCACAACCAAGTTGCATCATCATTGCTGCATCAGCAGGTGTAGCAACACCACCAGCGGCAAAGTTTACAACTGGAAGCTTTCCATGTTCATGAACGTATTCAACTAAATGAATTGGAGCTTGTAATTCTTTAGCTGCATTCATTAATTCTTCTTTAGCAAGTCCTTGTATTCTTCTTATTTCAGAATTCATCATACGCATATGTTTTACAGCTTCAATAACATCACCGGTTCCAGGTTCTCCCTTAGTTCTTATCATTGATGCCCCTTCCCCAATTCTTCTTAATGCTTCTCCTAAATTTTTAGCTCCACATACAAAAGGAATCTTGAATTCTTTTTTATTTATATGTAAAGTTGGATCAGCAGGAGTTAATACTTCACTTTCATCAATATAATCTACATTAAGAGCTTCTAATATTTGAGCTTCAACAAAATGTCCAATTCTTACTTTTGCCATTACAGGAATCGAAACTGCCTTTTGTATTTCTTTAATCATTTGTGGATCTGATGCTCTTGCTACTCCGCCATTTTTTCTAATATCAGCTGGTACTCTTTCAAGAGCCATTACAGCGCATGCACCAGCTTCTTCTGCAATTTTTGCTTCTTCAGGATTTGTTACATCCATAATAACTCCACCTTTAAGCATTTGTGCAAGATTCTTGTTTAATTCATATCTATTTTCCATAAAAACATACCCCCAATTAAATGTATCGCTACAATTGTACTGATAACGATTTATTTGTTCATATTATGCCATACACTTTGCTTGCATTCAATCAAGTTTATATGGTTTAATCAATATTTTATAATTGTATCAATACACATATTTGTAATTTAAATATGTTCTCTTAAAATTACAACATCATGTATGTTTATTGACATTTATACATAATATAGATAATATTTATTTTAATAATAAAATTAATTTTACGCATTATATAATTATAAGGAGGATTTTTTTATGAATTTATTAGAAAATAAAATAGCTCTAGTAACATCTTCAACACGAGGAATTGGCCTTGCTTGTGCAAAAAAATTAGCAGAACATAAGGCTAAAGTATATCTAGCTGTGAGAAGATTAGATGCAGGTAAAAATATTGCAAATGAAATTATTGCAGCCGGTGGCTGGGCAGACGTAGTATATTTTGATGCTATGAAACATGAAACATACTCTGCAATGATCGAAGAGCTAATTGCTAAAGAAGGAAAAATTGATATTTTAGTAAATAATTATGGGGCTACGGATGTTAAGGTAGATTTTGACCTCGTAAACGGTGATACGGAATCTTTCTTTGATATTGTCGAGCAAAACATGAGAAGCGTTTACGTTCCCTCAAAATCTGCAGTACAATCTATGATTAAGACTGGTGGAGGAAGTATAATTAATATTTCCTCTGTCGGGGGAATGTTTCCTGATGTAACACGTTTAGCTTATGGAACTGCTAAAGCAGCTATTAACTTCATCACAAAAAATATAGCTGTTCAATATGCTAAACAAAATATACGTTGTAATGCTGTTTTACCTGGCTACATAGAAACAGATGCAGCAGCAGATAATATGTCTCCAGAATTTTTATCTACTTTTATAAAGACAGTTCCTTTAAACAGAGTAGGTAAACCCGAAGACATAGCTAATGCAGTGCTTTATTTAGCAAGTGACATGTCCTCCTTTATTACGGGAGAAACTATCCCTGTTGCAGGAGGATTTGGTCTTCCATCTCCGATGTATCCTTTTTATGGCGATATGAAAAGTAAGGGTTAGAAAATAATAAATTTTTCAATCTTAGGATAAAAAAAAGCCTCATAATTAGAGGGCACTAAAAATCATAAGATTTTCAGTGCCCTCCATATTTATGAGACTTTTTTCATTAACAATTTAATAATGTTAATTACTAACTTTCCCTAATAGTAGCGATTTGCGATAAATTTTATCTACCATTTTATTTTTCTTAGAGACAAACCTACTATAATCACTACTATTATTGATCATTAACTTATTTTCTATTAAAGAAGCAATTATATATAAATTTTCTATAGTATGATAATTATTTTCACCTTTTTTAGATAAATTAAATTCTCTGTTAATATAATCTATTACTGAATCTCCCATAAGCATTAAATCATTATTAGCTTTTTCTAAGTTATACGGAAGTATCATCTTATTACCAATGAAAGCTACTAGTAATCCTAGGCCTAAGAATAGTAAACGATAAAATAACTGTCCTTCAATATTTAAAGTTAAAGAAGCTGCCCCGAGTGCTGAAACAGTTACACAAATCATTTTTTTATCGTAAGTTGTACTAAATCCATCTAGATATCCAGCAGTTAAAATCATAATAGTTTTAATAACTGGATTTTGAAATATAGAAAATACAATAAATGAAATCACTCCACCTATGAGTGTCCCTTTTAGCCTTTGCCTTGATTTAACTTTAGAATTTTCATAATAAGGCTGTATCAGCGCAAAAACCGTATATGCCATCCATCTTCCTTCTGGTATTTTGAAATAATCCATAATGAAAATTGAAAATCCACCGCAAATACCTAATTTAAGCGCATAAGAAAATCTCACAGTATTAATTTTAAGGTTTCTCTTCGTTACCTCAAAAACATTAAATATTTTAGGAACTTCAGTTGACTTTATAATATTATCGGGATCTTCTAAACTTTCTAACTCACTAAAATGATTATATAATAATTCTAATTGCTCTGCTAATTTTTTATCTTGGCATTTAATTTCAATATTTTTTTGTGCTTCTAATTTATTAAATTTATTGCGGTTATTAATTATTTTATCTAAGCTATACTGAAAATCTTGCAAAATGCTTAATTTATCTTCACGATTATAAAATCCATCGAGATTATTTAATCTTTCACTTATATATTCGAAGATTACTAAAATTCTTAAGTTAATCCTCCCGCCTTCAGTTAAATAAAAGGACTTTTTCCTTCTATGAGCAATCAGTTTTTTCAGCTCTATAACATTTCTTTTAATAATAAAATCTACATCGAGTGTACTTTTTTCCTCTTTAATTACTTGTACCTTTTCTAATAATAACTCTGAAATATGAGCTATAATTTTATTACCTGTTTTTTCTAGTCTACTTTTATTAAAATAAAATTGCATAATGATGATAGTTATTGAACCAAAAATTAAAGATATTAGTCTAACTCCTAAATCTACCGATCCTACTGGAGCACTTAACATGAATAAATACTGAAGTCCAAAGGGAATATACATATTACTATTTAAATCATAGCAAAATAAAAACCCTATAGTAAATAAGGCGATAAAATTGATAGGTATCCCTATCCAAATATTTAAACCTGCTAAGAAAGCTGCTATTGCTAAAAATAAATTAAATCCTATTAAACATATTAGATACCTAAATGGTGATATCGTAAAGTCTCTTTCTAATAACATTAAAGCTGCGGTTATAACTGTTACCCCTATAAGTGTATTTTGTTCACCAAATATTTTAGCAAATATAATTATATATGCAATAATTAATACAAAGGTAATAGTTTTGGATTTTATTAATTTCGTATTCATTACACTCCCCCATTTATTAAACATGTTAAATATTATAACATAAACTTCACTCAACTTTATAATACACTTTTTACTTTTTAGCTATTCTCTTGAATATTTGGATTTAAATTGTAAAATTTTGATTTTCCCCTAATTTAAAATAACCTATTCACTACTATTGCATGTACATAGTAAGACGAATAGGTTATTTTTATATTCTTTAACTTGCAGGTACTACCTCAAATTGGCTAGCATATAATTTTGCATAAAATCCACCTTTTTCCAATAACACTTCGTGATTTCCTTGCTCAACTATATCACCTTTATCCATCACAAGAATTAAATCTGCATCCCTAATTGTAGATAACCGATGAGCTATGATAAAACTTGTTCTTTTTTGCATTAGATAATCCATTGCTTTTTGGATTCTTACTTCAGTCCTAGTATCTACTGAGCTAGTAGCCTCATCAAGTATTAAAATTGTGGGTTCAGAAAGAATGGCTCTAGCTATGGTAATTAATTGCTTTTGTCCCTGGGAGACATTTGAGGCATCTTCATTTAAAAGCATATTATATCCATCAGGCAAGTTATGAACGAAACTATCCACATGTGCTGCTTTAGCGGAAGCAATTACCTCTTCATCTGTAGCATCAAGTCTTCCATAACGAATATTTTCTAAGATGCTCGTATTATAAAGCCAAGTATCTTGAAGTACCATTCCAAACATAGACCGTAAATCATTACGGCTAAAATCTTTTATATCATGACCATCAATTAAAATCTTACCCTTATTTATATCATAAAATCTCATAAGTAGTTTTACAATTGTAGTTTTACCCGCTCCTGTAGGTCCAACTATAGCAACCTTTTGACCAGGCTTAATTGATATAGAAAAATCATTAATTACAGGGTCATTTTGTTTATAACCAAAATGCACATTTTTAAAATCAACTTTTCCAAGTGGTTTATTTAAGTTAACAGGATTAGAAGATTCAGGTACCTCTTCTTCCTCTTCTAAAAACTCAAAAACACGCTCAGCTGATGCTGCAGTTTGTTGAAGTATGTTAGAAATATTAGCAATTTGTCCAATTGGTTGGTTAAATTGACGTATATATTGAATAAATGCCTGAATTTCCCCAACTTCTATGGTTCGTTTAGCTGCAAGATATCCTCCTAAAATAGTTACACCAACATAACCTAAATTCCCCACGAAATTCATAAGTGGATGCATGATACTACTTAAAAATTGGGACTTCCAAGCAGAGGCATAAAGCTTATCATTTAACTCATCAAATTTTTCAATACTTTTCTTTTCTCCATTAAAAGCTCTCATCACAAGATGAGCACCATACATTTCCTCAACATGACCATTTACATTACCTAAAAAATCTTGTTGCTGTTTAAAATATTTTTGAGATTTTTTTACAATTGATAAAATTAAACCCATAGATATTGGAATAATTACCAAAGCAACTAGTGTCATTTCCCAACTAATAGTTAACATCATAATTAATACTCCCACTACCGTTGTAACAGAAGTAATTATTTGTCCTAAACTTTGATTTAAAGTCTGGCTAAGGGTATCAACATCATTTGTTATCCGCGACAGCACTTCACCTTGATTTGTATTATCAAAATAACTAAAAGGCATTTTATTAATTTTTTCTGCTATATTTTTTCTAAGAGTATAACTAACCTTCATTGAAACACCAGACATAATAAAACCTTGGATATAGCCAAAAAGAGCACTTAATAAATATAGTCCTATCAAAGTAAGCATAATTTTTTCAATTGCTCCAAAATCAATACTTCCAGTACCAGAAATTTTAGCCATAACTCCTTCAAACAAGATAGTCGTAGCATTTCCTAGAATTTTAGGACCTACAATGGTAAAACCAGCACTTGCAATAGCAAAAATAAGAACTACTATAATTGAGATCTTATATACACTTAGATATTTAGCTAGTTTTTTCATAGTTTCTTTAAAGTTACGGGGTTTTTCACCGCCACCCATTGCAACCATTTTTTTGTGTCCCCGCTTCATTCTAGGTACATTTGTATTTCTCTTATCGGAGTTCATACTCATGCTAATTCCTCCTTTGACAGCTGCGACAACGCAATTTCTTGGTATGTTGGGCAATTCTCCATAAGTTCCTTATGTGTACCTTTACACACAATTTCACCATCATTTAGAACTATAATTTGATCAGCCGCTATAATACTTGATACCCTTTGAGCTACAAGTAAAATTGTACTATAGCTTGTAATTTCTCTTAACGCTCTTCTTAAAGCTGCATCAGTTTTAAAGTCTAAAGCTGAAAAACTATCATCAAATATATAGATTCCTGGTTTTTTCACGAGAGCACGGGCAATCGATAATCTTTGCTTTTGCCCCCCCGATACATTTGCCCCACCTTGAGAAATTTCTGTTTTTATTCCTTCTGGTTTTTCCTTAATAAATTCCGTAGCTTGTGCGATTTCAGCCGCTTTTAATAATTCATTGTCCGTAGCTGCCTCTTTTGCATATTTTAGGTTTGATTCAATTGTTCCACTAAATAAAGAACTTTTTTGTGGTACATACCCTATTTTTTCACGAAGATCGTGTTGACTAACTTCTCTTATATCTACTCCATCTACCAAAATCTGTCCACTAGTTACATCATAAAAACGCGGAATTAGATTAACTAAGGTTGTTTTACCGGAACCAGTAGATCCGATAAAAGCAGTTGTTTGACCTGGTAAAGCTGTGAAGCTAACTTTCTTTATCATATCTTCCTCTGCACCTTGATAACGAAAGGATACATCTTTAAACTCAACTGTATTTTTTAAGTTTTCTTTGAATTCTTTAGGCTGCTCTGGGTCTTTTATTTCAGGTTCAGTTTCTAAAACTTCTACAATCCGCACAGCTGAAACTGCTGCCCTTGGAATCATAATAAACATAAAAGACATCATTAAGAAAGCCATTATAATTTGCATAGCATATTGCATAAATGCCATCATATCTCCTACTTGCATACTAGAGTTTGCAATCTGGTTAGCACCAACCCAAACTATTAATAAGACTATTCCATTCATTATTAACATCATGATTGGATGCATTAAAACCATTACTCTATTCACAAATAGATTAGTTTTTATTAAATCTTTATTCGCCTCATCAAATCTTTTCTCTTCAAAATTTTGGGTATTAAAAGCTCGTATTACCATCATTCCCGATAAGTTTTCTCTTGTTACTAAGTTTAATTTATCAATTAACTTTTGGATTAATTTAAATTTTGGCATAGCAACAGAAAATATCCCTACTATTAAAATTAAAAGTGCGATAACTGCTACTGCAATAATCCAAGACATCGATGGACTATGTTTTAGAGCTTTAAAAACTCCTCCTACCCCTAAAATAGGGGCATAAATTACCATTCTAATCATCATTACAACTAATGTTTGAATTTGGGTAATATCATTAGTGGTTCTAGTTATAAGGGTAGCTGTAGAAAATTTATCTAGTTCTGTTTTAGAAAAGTTTTCTACTTTAGAAAATACAAGTTGACGCAAGTTTTTAGCAAGTCCTGCTGCAGTTTTAGATGATAAAAATCCTACTAAAACTATAGCCACAGCACTAACTAAAGCTATCATGAGCATATAAATACCCATTTTAAGAATATATTTATTTTGCATCTGATTTGTATCTATTCCTAGAGCATTATACTCAGATTTTATGCTACTAGCTGCTGCCTGAATAACCATCTTATCACCTAAAGCTATAAATTGTTCATTCATCTGGTTACTGATTTCAGTTCTTTTATTTTCTGGTAAATTAGCAAAAAGTTCATAAAGATCCGTATTGGCTGGGACTTTATTTCCCATGATATAAATAAATCCATCTTTTGCCTCTGTCTGCATTTTTTCAATCCCTGTTACAGCAAGAAATGATTTTCCCATTACGGAATTAAGCTGTTCAAATTTTGTCTTGTCTATCTTATTTGAAACATAAATGGGTTCCTTAGCGAGAGTCGGATATGTTTTTACATACTGATTATAATCAGAGCTTGATCTATCAATTAGCTTATATTGCTCTAAAACTTCTTTTTTATCTTGTTCATTCATAAAAATGGTTAGCTTATCCATCTTACTTTGCCTTACTGCTTCTGGCACTGCATTTACAATTCCACCTTGCTGGATACCATTGTTTACAATTCTGGCCATGTAGTCGGGAAGCGAAAGATCTGCCATTGCCTGTACAAAAAGAAGCATAATTGCTAAGATAATTAATCCCATAAAAGGCTTTAAATGTTTTGCTAATTTAAGCATATTTTCACTCCTTCTTTTGTTGATTCCTTTTCATTAATTCCTTGAGAAGATTTAAACCCTCAAATATTTTGTCCACTTCTTCTGGTGTTGTGTTGTAATTTAAAATGCTCTGAAACTTCTCTTCTATTTGATTAAAATGCTCTTTGGCCTTTTTCTTGAATTCAGCAGTTACTTTAACATAAACTACTCTTCTATCTTCAGTACTTCTTGTTCTTTCTACTAAACCTTGCTTTTCTAGACGATCTACTATTCCAGAAATTGTACTGTTTGAAAGTTTCATTCGTTCACTTAAATCACTTATTTTCATTTCACCATAATGAGCTAATATGCCAACGAGCATTCCCTGAGGCCCTGTTAAATTTAATTCCATAAATTCTAATTCTACATTTTGCCTTATTCCATCTGTTATTTGTTTTAAAAGACGAACAAGCATCATCCCGTTATTTATTTCTTCCATAATTTTTTCCTTTCAAATATAATTATTTTTTATATTTATCCAGTATATTTCGCATTAACATATTTCGTATGCGAAATTTATTGTACTGTAAATTTATTTGAAAGTAAATAGGATTTTACTGTTTGTAAATAATTAACTTTTAAATTTTAAAGTCTCTTTCATTATTTCCATCTTCTTAAATATTAGTAATTTAGAACTTGATTTTGCGCAAATAAAAAACCCCTAAGAGGGGTTTAAGTTTAAGTTTAAATTACAATTTATTCTTTTATAAATGATTATCTACCACTTATTCTTTTTACCAAAAAACAAGATATAAGCCTCAGCTATTACAAATAAAATTAAACTCACTATTACTGTGATTATTATTTCTGGATACTCACCATTAAATCCTGTTGCTGATTTATGCTTATATAAAATTCCCACATACGCCCAAATAAGAACCAATCCATAGGCAATATTTTTATTTCTTACGATTGTCATTAATCCAATTACCGTTCCAATAACAATCATAGTAATAGCCCATATTACCCCTGTTTTACCTAGTCCATCTCCTCCTAAACTAACCCAGAGGGTTGTTAAATTAGCTAGCGTTGCTACGGTAATCCAGCCATAGTAAATACTAAAAGGAAATCTTATAAATACTTTTTCAGAAAATGATAGATTTTCTTTATTTATAAGGTTATTAATTTTAATTAAACACAGAAGAATAGCAATCATTAAGATCATTGAAAGAGGTATCATCAGATAATGCCAGGCAAATATCCAAGCTGTATTAAATAAAGAAGAAAGCGAGAAATATATTCCGACTTTTTCTAGTAATTCTATTTGCCTTATTGTTTTAGGTCTTTGAAAAAAACCAAACTGATAAATTGTGAAACCAGCTAAAGCAAAATAAATTAGTCCCCAAATTGCAAAGGTAAATCCAGCAGGAGCAAAAAGATTTGGAAATTGACTAGAAACTTCTGCTGTTGTTAGACCATTAATAGGAAGACTTGTCGCTAACCAATTTGCCGTAATCATAATCAAAAAAGTTATTGCTACTAAAATCTTAATCCAGGGTCTTACTTTGTTTTCAAACATTTTCAGCACACCCTTCTAATTTGACTCATATTTACTATATTCTATATCTTAGATCTATTTTAAATTCATTAATTTAGCAGCATTATTATAAAAAACATCTTTTAACTCTTCTTGATCTAATCCACTAGTTAATACCTTTTGTATTTCTATAGTTGGATGATGAAAAGGGGAATCTGTCCCAAACATAATCCTATCTTTTCCAACCTCTTCGTATGCTTGCTTAATTTTTGTATTCATTGGCATGCCTGACATTTCTAAATACAGGTTATCATAACGTTTTGCCATTTTAATACTTGCGTCAATATAAACTCCATGCCCATGTCCCATATGTATCATAACTATCTTGACTTTAGGAAATCTTTCTGCTAAAAGGGCTATACTCCAAGGTAATGAATGTGGGGGATGCCCACAGTGCATAAATACAGGCAAGTTTAAATCTTCTGCTTTCTTTATAATAGGGTCAACTACTTCTGCATCAGCAACATAAGCATGTCTTAATGGATTTAGTTTTATACCTACAAATCCTTCGTTAGTAACATAATGTTCGATTTTTTTTAACGCCTCTTTACCTTCTAGTGGATTTGTATAAACCAAAGGTAATATTCTATCAGGATATTTTTTAAATGCATTAGCAACATTATCATTATCATGAGTATCAGAACTACATAAAATTGTTTTTTCTATATTATACTCATTCATTTGCTTTATTAATCCTTCTAAATTAATTGAAACGCCTGCCCATCCTCCAAAATCACCAATATGTGCATGTGCATCTATTTTTTTCAAGACTATAACCTCCTTTTTCTTCTATTATTACATACTTTATCCTTAAATTGTATCTACTAATTTAATTATAAAATGTATATACTTTATAATTAAAAACTTTTGCTTTAATTATTCTGCTAAATATTATGAATTATTAAACAAAAATACAAGAAACCAATGTCAGTCTCTTGCATTTAAGCTATTAAGTGCCACAAAAAGTTCGATAAGGGGTATTAGTAGCGCAAGGTAGTTTAGCATATTCTTCCTGATCTTTAGAATACGTATAAGGATTTGAAAGAACCGAAAGTAATCGTTCCATCACGGTAAAGTCCCCTTTTTTGACAGCAGCGTCTAATGCCTCTTCTACCCTATGATTGCGTGGAATAATAGCTGGATTATTCCTTTTCATCAGCTGATAAGAGGATTCTTTTGATTCTTCTTGCCTATCAAGCCTAGACTGCCATAACTTATACCATTTAGTAAACTCTTCATTAACAAAAAAGACTGTTTCTTCAGGTTTTCCTAAGGTTAAAGCACGAAAGGTATTAGTAAAGTCCGCTTGATACTGCTGCATGATATTTAGAAAATCTTCAATTAAAGCTTCATCTTGTGGCTCTTCATTAAATATTCCAAGTTTTGCTCGCATTCCATTTATCCAAAATTGATTAAATAATTTATTATAATTTTTTATTTCATTTTGAGCAATTTCAACAGCCTTT
Organism: Desulfonispora thiosulfatigenes DSM 11270; assembly: GCF_900176035.1. Classification (NCBI taxonomy): domain Bacteria; kingdom Bacillati; phylum Bacillota; class Clostridia; order Eubacteriales; family Peptococcaceae; genus Desulfonispora; species Desulfonispora thiosulfatigenes. The sequence continues at coordinate 78,379 of NZ_FWWT01000005.1, forward strand.
TCTTTATTAGAATCTAGCAGTGGTAATAAGGTTTCAGCAAATCTGGCTAAATTCCAGGCACCAATTTGGGGCTGATTACCATAAGCATAACGGCCATTTCTATCAATAGAACTAAATACAGTTTTAGGATCATAAGTATCCATAAAAGCACATGGTCCATAATCAATAGTCTCACCACTTAATACCATATTATCCGTATTCATTACTCCATGAATAAAGCCTACTAGTTGCCACTTTGCAATTAACATTGCCTGCTTTTTAATTACTTCTTGAAGTAAGAAAAGATATTGATTTTCCCCTTTATCACCATTTGGAAAATGTCTTTGCAATGTATAATCAGCTAAAGCTATTAGATTATCACTACTTCCCCAATTTGCAGCGTATTGGAAAGTGCCGACACGGATATGACTTGAAGCCACGCGAGTTAAAATTGCACCAATTTCCTTTTTCTCACGAATTATAGCTTCTCCAGTTGTTACTACCGCTAAGCTTCGAGTAGTAGGAATATTAAGTCCATGCATAGCTTCACTAATAATATATTCTCGTAACATCGCTCCAAGTGATGCTCGTCCATCTCCTCCACGCGAGTATGGAGTCTTGCCAGATCCTTTAAGCTGAATATCAAACCGCTCACCTTTAGGCGTTATCTGTTCCCCTAAAAGTAAAGCTCGTCCGTCCCCTAACATTGTAAAATGACCAAATTGATGCCCTGCATAGCTCTGCGCAAGCGGAAAAGATCCTACCGGCACTTTGCTACCCGAGAGAACCGCTACCCCAACACTACTTTGTAGTCTTTCTATATTAAATCCTAAAGATTTTGCTAGTGGATGATTAAGAATCACAAGTTTTGGTGAAGGCACAGGATTTAAGTTAAGATGCGAAAACAAGCTTTGCGGCAAGTCTTTATAGCTATTTTCTAAATTCCAACCTATTTCAGTTACTTCATTTTTATCCATAATATCACCCTTTCTTTTTACACTATAAGTTCATTATCTCCCATCTTGAACTAAATATTTATTTGCTTTATTTCACTTCACTATTAATTTCAAGTTTGTCATTTTTAATTTTCAACATTAATATTTAGGATATCTTAGTCTTCCTAGAAGTGGTAATAAAAATAGTGATCCAAATTTTAATTAATTTAAAATTCGGATCACTAGTATAATATCAATCGTTTATTAAGCCTTGGACTCTAAGGCTTCTTCTCTTTTATGTTTTCTGTTATCTTGCATCTCTAAAACCTTTTCAGTTTTATATTTTTTGATAGTTATCATACCCGAGTATAAAATAATTCCTACGGGAAGCCAAAATAAAGTGTAACCAATTCCTTCTTTTATATATGGAAGCATTACACCCCACCCTGATCCTTTTAAATTTAATAATTTTAAGGGGAGTGCTACATGAATATATGGCCAGATACTTTTAACAACTGCTGCAAATCCTGGTGGCATCATATGCTCTGGCCACGGAACTGCTGATGTGAGCATCACGATTAAGTTAGTCATACCATAAAATTGTAAAAAGAGAGTCATATTTTCTACTACCGAAGCAATAACTAAGCTAATTGCGGTAAGATTAACTAGGAAAATTGCCATTAATGCTGCATATATCCATACATTTCCACGTAAAGGTACAGCATATAATTTTCCTGTAAACAAAAGTCCAATAAAACTTGCAATAATCGTGATACTAATAATCATCAAAATTCTTGCTACGAGAATCAATATCCTTTTTCTTCCTTCTTTTTTGCTGATTTCAATCGAAGCTAGTTGTTTTTTCTCTCGGCTTAATGTTGGCACTAAAAAACCTGTAACAAAAAGCATCTGAATTACAAAAGGCATTAGGATATAAACCATATTTCTCATATAACTAAGCTGATTATCATAAAGTATTCGTTCTTCAAAGGAAAAAGATGAAAGTGATTGTTTTGCACTATAAGGAAGAACATTACCTCCTTGCAAAACGTTTAACTGAAAACCAGCATTTAAAGTACCTAGCACAGTGCTACTACAACTAAGTGCATTTCCTCCTGTTAACATATTAGTGCCATCAACAATTATTGACGCCTTAGGCCCATTTAATTTAACAGCATCTTTATTAAAACCTTTAGGGATAATAATGCCTCCTACTACCTCTTTAGATTTTATGGCTGCTTCAAGTTCTGATTCCGAATCAAGATAAGTAGATACATTTAAGCCTGGATGAATTTCTAGTTGCTGGGTAATAGTTCTTGATAAAGAGGAATTATCCATATCCACTACAGCAAAAGGAATGTCTAGTACAAATATCTTACTAAAAATAAAACACAATCCAACTATAGCGACTATAGGTCCAACTAACATTTTCAGTATATTATCTTTATCATTTTTAATAAAGTTTAGTAATTTCATCCATATCACATCTCCAAATCCACAGTACCTATTTTACTTTTTTCTTTACTTTTCTTTTTTGTTTTTGCTAAAAAGGCCATTAAAAGAACTCCCCACATAATGAGAACAAACTTAGTAAGCCAATAGATTTCAGGTAAAACATCTGCTAAGTTAAGCCCTAATAAAGATATATCTCTCATGGGTATTCCATAATATAGAAAGGGAACATATTTTGAAATAGGACCGAACATACCCGGCATTGCCATTACAGGAAAAGTATATCCAGCAAGTAAAATCGTAGCTGATACTAAAGACATTGAACTATTTGCTGCTTCCATTTTGTCATCTTTTAAAATACCTAGAGTAATTCCAATACTTGTTATGCCTATACTATACAGCACGGTTAATATTATTGCTGCTAGTACTGAACCTTTAAAGGGAAATCCAAAATATTTTACTTGAATTATAATAGTTGAGAGTATAGCAATTGCACCTAAGAGCCCACAGACTATACTTTTAATCCATAATGGTAAGTAACCTTTTTTATTAGCTACTACAACCCCTAAAATTACTATTCCTACTTGGGCTACCCCAATCAACATTCCTTGTAACATATAATTAGATATACTTTTAGCTGGGTTTCCTAAAAATCTATATGTATAGTTTAATGGCATGATATGATCTTTTACTTCTCCCGGCATTAATCCAAGTTTACCCCCTCCTAGGCCTATCAAGTAGCCAGCCTTAATAGTGGATAAAATTTCAGAAATTCTGCCTTTTGCTGAACTAACTGCAGACATTTGGGCACCATCATAAGCAACAAGTACTTTAGGTGCTTGCCCATTTAGTAAATCTATTGAAAAATTTTCTGGAATAATCATGCCTACAACTATTTCACCTTTATCGATTAAATTTTCTATATCATCATTATTTTCTGGATAATTAGTTACATTAAAAGCATCATTTGTCTTTATCTTATCAACTAAACTTCTGCTTAAAGTAGAGTTATCATGATCTACAATTGCAGTAGTAACATTATTAACTACATGTTCTTTAAATTCATAGCCTAAAATCATACTAGCAATTGGTGGTATAGTTAAAAGAAGTATAATAGAAATTATTACTTCTTTATGTGTTAAAAACAGGTTATATAAATTTAATATTTTTGCTTTCATTATAAATCATCACTTCACTTTTCCAAAATCAACAAAGGCTGTCATTCCTGCGTAAAGAGGTTGATTCATATCAAGTAACTCCACTTTAACGCCATAAGATAAAATATCAAATTCTCCATTATCATTAGTCGCTCTTTTAACAGCAAAGTCAGCATTTTTATTAATTTTAACTATTTTACCTATGAAATTTTTATCAGGAAAACTAGGAATACTTATGGAAACCTCTTGACCTAATTTTACTTTTGAAAGATCAGTTTCTTTTAGATTACACTGTATAGAAGGATTATTGGTATTGGTTATTACAACTAATGGCATTCCCATAGAAACAAGTTCTCCAGGTTCAGCATTTATTTGAGTAACAACACCATCCGTAGGAGCCGTAATTATCGTATTATTAACATTAACCTGTAGCCCTTGTAAAGATGCTTCAGCTTGCTTTAATTGGCCTTGAACTACTTCAATTGAAGCGTTTGCTTGATTTACTTGTGCTTGTGATGCTGCTATATCTTCTGGTCTAGTACCATTTCGTATAAGTTCATATTTATTTTTAGCAATTTCATACTGAGAGTAAACATTATCTAGGTCAGCTTTAGAAATAGCATCTTCTTCATATAACATCTTTTCTCTTTCATATTTTATTTGAGCAAGCTCATATGCTGATTTAGCTTGATTAATTTCTTCAGGTCTTGCACCATTTTGCGCTTTTTGGAGCTGAGCTAAAGCTGCATCTCTCCCCGCTATCGCAGAATTTAACTGAGCTTTAATTGTTCCCATCTGCGCTAATATTTGCGCTCTTTGCGCAGCTAAAGAATCACTATCAATAGTAATTAAAACTTGACCTTGTTTAACGCTATCGCCCTCTTTAACATTTATTTCTTTAATCTTTCCCCCAGTTTGAGAATTTATATTAGTATCTGTCATTTCTACATTTGATTGAACAATTAAATGGTCATTTTCCTTTTTTACTATTTTATCACCTGTCAAAGTTGCTAATGTGCTACATGCAGTAAATAAACTTACTACAATTACTAAAGCTGATAAAACTAGAATTCTTTTGTTTTTCATAAATTCTCTCCTCCAAAAAATAATATTATGATATTTAATCTTTTAAATATTTCTTGATTAACCCTTGCTTGATTTTCATCGTTAATTTATATGCTGTTTCTATTTCAGTTTCTGTTAAAAAATCTAAAATAGTTGACTTAAACACTTCATTATCTGGCAACACTTCTTTCATGATTTCTTTTCCCTTATCCGTAATAATAACTCGAATACTTCTCCTATCATCTTCATTGTCCACTCTTTCTGCCAGTCCTGAAGCTACCATTCTATCAATTAAAGATGTTGTTGTGGGTCTTGTTATATCCATTTTTTCACTAATACTCGATAAGGTAATTCCTTCAGAAGTACATGAGTATAAAAATAATAATGCCTTAAACTGAACCCTAGTTAATTTAAACTTTTTATAAAACTTGTCATTAATATTATTTAATATTTCTGCTGTTTTCGATATTTCCATAAGTAACCCTATGGATTTAGCATTATGTAAATTCTGAATCTGACACGTCTCCGTGCTATCTTTTTTATTCATAATTACACCCCTAATTTTTTTCAAACTGGTTTATTTTTACTATCATCTTATCCGTTGAATATAGTTAGGTTGCTCATAGTTAGTATGCTAACTATACTAATTATATATATAATCATTTATTTGTCAATATAATACTAATATTTCTAATTGATCATAAAAAATAGTAGTCCAGATCTAATTTATCTTTAAATCTGAGCTACTATTGAAATAACAATAACAATTCATTGTTATTGTTTATCTAATAAATGAAGTAAAAATCCATATCCTTTTTCTTTCATCTGTTCTTTTGGGATAAAATTTAGTGAAGCACTATTAATACAATATCTAAGACCACCTGATTTCTTTGGTCCATCTGGAAATACATGTCCAAGGTGGGCATCTCCTCGCTTACTTCTTACTTCTACCCTTTTCATGCCAAGACTTGTATCAGTTAATTCATTAATTAAATCCTTATTTATTGGTTTAGAAAAGCTTGGCCAGCCACACCCTGATTCAAACTTATCCGTGGAGACAAAAAGCGGTTCACCTGTAGTAACATCTACATATATTCCCTCTTCAAAATTTGCATTATACTTATTTTTAAATGGTGGTTCCGTGGCATTATTTTGGGTTACATTATACTGCATTTCAGAAAGAGTATTTTTTAAAACATCTTTTGGTTTTACCTGATACTTAAGTTTTGGATCTTGGGCAGATTTTGCCTTTAGAAATTTATCCTGTCCAATATGACAATAGCCACTTGGGTTATTATCTAAATATTTTTGATGATATTCTTCAGCAGGAAAATAATTTTCAAGGGGCATCACTTCAATTGCAATCGGACTTTCATAGTTTTTTTGCAGTTCTTTTAAAGAATCTACTATGATTTGCTTATCATCATTATCAGTGTAATAAATACCCGTACGATATTGAGTACCGATATCATTACCCTGTCTATTTAGCGTTAGAGGATCTATAACATCATAAAAAAGCTGTAAGATAAACTCTAAACTTACTTCACCAGGATTATACACTAACCTTACAGCTTCCGAATGACCACTGTTACGCCTACATACATCTTCATAACTTGGGTTTTCCGTATTACCATTTGCATAGCCTACTTCCGTGCTTATAATACCTTTAACCTGTGAAAAGTATTTTTCTGTTCCCCAAAAGCAGCCCCCAGCTAAATAAATTTCTTTTATTTTTTCATAGGGGTTAGTTACAATAGCCATAATACCCTTCCTTTCATTTAATAGTAAATGGGATATTTAGTTAGATAAAATCATAAAATCTTTTCCATCTGGATATGGGGACAAAATTCATCATAATAAATGTCACCCTTAGCTATATAACCATTCTTTTCATAAAATCTTTGGACCTCACATTGAGCAGACAATTCTATTTTATGGGACCCTTCTTCCTTTGCCTTTTCTTCAAGAAATTCTAATACCTTATTTCCTAGATTCAAATTTCGATATTCTAAAAGCACAGCAACCCGCCCAATTGTATACACATTTTCTTTAGTATTACTTATAAATAAACGCCCTGTTGCTACTGCTTTACCATTATCAGTGATAATTAAATGTGTAGCCTTATCATCAATTTCATCAAACTCATTTTGAAATCCTTGTTCTTCTACAAATACCTTTTCTCGTATATAACGCACATCATTAGTTAAACCTTTATAAAAATCTCTTTTTAAGTTCATTATTATATTCTCCTAAATAATTATTAATATTTATTGATAATTACTATCTTATAAAAAATTTTATTAAATTAAAAGGTTGTGTTTCCAATAAAGAAAACACAACCTTTTTAACATTAAGAATTTTATATTTTAGACATAATCAAAATCATCGGGTGCATCAAACCATTTATCTCGTCCTGAGTGGAGAATAAAGCAAGTAACTGCCATAGTTAAATAACCTATCATAAATGGTGACTCTGGGAATATTCCTAAAGCTGCACTATGAATAAATCCAAAGAAAGAAAGAACAGCCCCTGCTAGAGAGATATACCCTGCTTTATCTAAACGTCTATCGATAATAAATACTGTCAAGGTTCCAAGAATAATACCTATTATAATGGCACCTGACTTAACAGCTGGTACCCCGTTCCACATAACCCCAGATGCTGCTAAGCTTTGAGTTATTTCTGTACCATAACCGACAAGGCCTGACGGCAAAGTTTCTGTCCATACGTCCGCTAGCCCAACAGCTCCCGTGATTTGAGTAAATAAGAAGTCTGCAATAGGTGGAACCATGGCAATACCTATTCCAGCATAATGTCTTCTATCACAGGCTCTAAATGCTTGAGATAACATAACAATCGAACACCACAAATATGTGATAGCTGCAATAGCTGGTGGAACTAATGCACTAAAGAATGTGAATAATCCAAATACACCTGCTAAAGCAAGTAGGATTCCTCCAACCCAAGAAAACCCTATATTAGCACCTGCTTTTTTAAGCCCTGCATGTCCAAGCCAAACAGTATTTGGTACTACTCCACCGCATGCTGCTGAAATCATAGTACATACACCATCAGCAAATTGTGCTTCTCTTACACTATAATTGTCTCCAGCAGCTTGTGCCGCTTCAACATTATCCATTGTTTCAATAAAATTATAAATTTCTACTGGAATTATAATTGTTAAATATGGAATTACAATTGCAAATCCATTAATAAGTGCTTGAATAGAATTTGCAGGATTAGGAATAAAAAATCCTATGCCTGAAAAATCAACATGCGTACGTCCGATAAGTAAGGCATAAAGAATACCTCCTAAAATAGCGACCACAAATGGTGGAATTCTTTTAGGAAACATATATCCTCCAAATACACCAATCATCCCTACAAGTAAAACCGGAAGTCCTACAACTGGATCGCTAAATAAGTCAAAAACACCTTGCGTAGCCATCCAAATAAATCCAATCCCTGCTACCGTACCTAAAAGTGCAGCTCGTGGAATCTCCCTTTTAAGCCATGGTCCAATAAAACCGCCTAGAAATTCAATTGATCCACCTATAAAACATGCTGCTACAGCTGCTGACCAAGCAAGTTCTGGATCATTAAGTCCATAATGTAAAGGCATTATAACACCAAATAAAATAACAAACATCGCAGGAGTAGATACTCCAGAAGGTAATGCCGTTACATCTGTTCTTCCTTCTTTTTTAGCTAGTTTACGAGCCATATAAGCATAATATAAACCACTAAATAAAAGTCCCATCGACATTCCAGGAATAACTCTTCCATAAACTATTTCATCTGGCCAACCTAATACTCCAGATAAAGTCGCTATTACAATAATATAGTTTACAATATTGTTTGTAAGGATATAAGTCAAACCACCTATATCCCCTTTATTAAATAATGGTAGAATTTTTTCAGATTTTGTCATTAATTAATCTCCCCTAATGTTTAAAAGATTTAGGCTTCATTGCTTATAAATTCAAATTTGGTAACATCGAATAATCCCATGTCTGTAAGTTTTATTTCTGGTATAACCGCTAAAGACATAAAACAAAGTGTCATAACAGGTTCAACGTCTTGATTAATTTTTAAAGTGTTATGGGCAATTTCATGAATTTGCGTAAGCTTTTCATCAACCCACTCCCCACTTTGATTACTCATCAGACCCGCAATTGGCATAGGCATACTTTCTAAGATTTCCTGATTATTTACAAGGATAATTCCACCACCTTGTTTAATAAGCTCTTCTACAGCAAATGCCATATCGGTATCATTTACACCAACTACAATTATATTATGGGAATCATGTGCGATAGAAAGGGCAACTGCTCCTTCTTTAATGCCATAGCCTTTTAATAAAGCCACTGCTACATTCCCAGTATTTTGATGCCGTTCAACTACAGCCACTTTAGCAATGTCTACTGATGAATCGTAAACAAAGTCACCATTTTCATCACGATTAATTTCTAGCACTTCTTTACTGGTAACTACACCACCTGGCAAAATATTTATAACATTTGCCTTTTTAGAGTTTATAGTTAAGCGTAACTTTTCTTTAGAGAAATCTTTGACATGAAAACTTCCTTTAGTTTCTGAAATATCATGAAAATTAATAGGCAAATTATAGTTTCCTTGAGTTGCTACTTCTTGCCCCGCAATAAACACCTTTACTACATTAAAATCTTGAAGATTATCCATGAGCACGATATCTGCTCTAAGACCCGGTACGATTGCACCTCTATCTTCTAATTTAAAGCACTCTGCTGCATTAAGGCTCGCCATTTGAATAGCAATTATTGGATCAATTCCTTCTTCAACACATATCCGTAAGTGATTATCTAAATGGCCTAAGCTTAAAATCGTCTTTGGCTGACAATCATCTGAACAAAGAAGACAGCGTCTACTATTTAAAGGAGTAACCCCTTTAAGTAAATCTTTTAGATTATGACAAGCTGAACCCTGACGAAGTAAAATATACATACCTCTTGATATTCTATCTTGCATTTCTTTTACAGTAGAACATTCATGATCTGTTCTAATTCTCGTCGCTGCGTATGCATTAAGTGCACTACCTTCTATTCCCGGGCTATGTCCATCTATTAATTTTCCTTGATCTTTTGCTACTAAGAGTTTATCTAAAATATTATCATTAGCCCCGATTACCCCAGGAAAATCCATGAATTCTCCAAGACCTAAAATCTCATCTAATTTAATTGGCTCTTTCATAGCTTCTGCATTGATATTAGCTCCAGCATGTTCAAAAGGTGTTGCTGGCACACAAGAAGGTAACATCCACTTCACATCTAAGCTCGTTCCCTTAGATGCCTCCATCATATAATTTAAACCTTTAAGACCACATACATTAGTAATTTCATGGGGATCTGCAATAATTGTTGTGGTACCATGAGGAATTATCAGTCTACCTAGTTCCTCTGGGCTTAAATATGAAGATTCAACATGAATATGACTATCGATAAAACCAGGGGCTGCATAACAGCCCTTAGCATCAATTTCATTACATCCTTCATATTTTCCTACTCCTGCAATAAGTCCATCGCATAGAGCTATGTCACCTTCAATAATAGAAGCATTATATACATCTACTACTTTAGCGTTTTTTATAACTAAATCAGCTGTAATTCTTCCCGCTGCAATATCGATAAGTTTTTTTAATTGTTTTTTTTCCATCACTTACAACTCCTTACTCTATTAATCTTGAATAAGCTCAAGTATTGGATCGAAAGTATTTAATGCTATACAATCTACTGGTCCTACATCTGTGATTGCATAGTCAGGAATAGCTGTAATTGGTAAGAAAAACATATACATCAAAGGCTCAGGTAAATTACAACCTAGTTGATTAGCAGCTTTTGTAAGTAACGCTTCACGATGGGCTATTTTCTCGGCATCCTCATCGCTTGCAATTCCTCCCACTGGTAAAGGAAGGAATTCAATTATTTCTCCATCAGCAACAACAACTTGTCCTCCACCATTTTCGATTAAATGATTTACTGCAATAGACATATCACTTGCATCTGCTCCCATAACAATTAAGTTATTATCATCTGGGGCAGCTGAAGAAGCCATTGCTCCTTTTTTCAGATTCCAACCTGAACAAAATGCTAAAGATTTATTACCGTTACGACCAAAACGTTCAAGAACTGAAACCATGAGAACATCTTGCTCTGTATCTGGAATGACAATAGAATTTTGTACTTTTACGGTTACATCTCTTCTTTTACGTACAAAAGGTCCCTTTACATCCATAGAAAGAACTTTAGCCTGTCCATTTTCGATATCTACCTTGTATTCAAAATCTTCTCTTGTAGTTTTCTTGCATTTTAAAGCACTACTAAGCACACTACTTCTAGCCGGTGCCTTAAGATCATAATTTAATTTGCGGTTTTCTGCTACTAAACGACCATTAGTGATAACTGCTTCAACTTGGAAGTTTTCTGGGCTATCTACTAACAAAATATCTGCTATTCTTCCTGGCGAAATAGATCCTACTAAATGATCTATTCTATAAGCTTCTGCACTATTTATTGTCGCCATTTGAATAGCTGTCATCGGTTCTACACCTTCTGCTATTGCTAAACGAACTACATTATCAACATGACCTTTTTCTAAAACATCTGTTGCAGTTACATCATCCGTACAAAAACTTACACGACGAGCTAAATAAGGATTTACTTCTGTAACAGCTCTTATATTTTCTTTAAGAAAATGGGTAACAGACGATTCTCTAATAACCATATGCATCCCTTTACGCATTTTTTCCACAACTTCTGTATGATCATAACTTTCATGATCTAATCTAATTCCAGCACAAAGATAACCATTTAAATCTTTACCTCCGACCATAGGCGCACACCCAAAAATAGGAAGACGATTTTTAAATGCTTGCTCAATAGCTCCTAGAGTATCTTCATCTTCTACTTGTACAGCTTCACGAACTGTTTCCCATACACCAAAGCACTCTGGCCACTGTTGCACTTCTTTATGAACTTCTTCCGTAAAGTTAAAAGCAACTGTTGACTGTGGGAAAGTGTAAGGCGTTTTATATGGAGCTCCCCAAAAAACTTTAAGAGGACTTGCTTTAACTTCAGCAAATATTTCATGTAAACCTTCTAGACCAGAAACAGAAATATATTCATCTAATCCAGATACGATACTAGTTGTCCCACACGGAACTACAGCCTTAGCAAAACTTGTTATGCTAAGCTTACTACATTCACTATGAAGATGACCGTCAATAAGACCTGGTACTAAATACTTACCAGTAGCATCAATTGTTTTTGTTTCTGGGCCAATATAATCTGTCACATCGCCTATTGCCACAATAGTATCTTCATATATTGCTACATCTGCTAGATAAATTTCACTTGACATAACATTTACTAAGTTACCATTACGAATAACTGTATGTGCTGGAATCAAACCCCTTCCCGCACGAATTAACTGTTTTAAATTTTCCTTATTTTTTTGCATGAAAAAACCTCCAATAATAATTTTTAAGATACACCGACCAAAAATGGCGAGCCAGGTTTCCCGTCCTGCAGTTGTATCTCGACGAATTTTATATTGGATTGAAAATATTAAAATGTACTGTTTTATGACATAATACCACATTCTTTTTGAAAAATATATAATTTTTCGAGATATTTATGATTAATATTTTATTTTACTTGAAAATTGTTCGTGTTTTTTTTAAATCCTCCGAATTGTTTACATAAAGAAAACCACAAAGTCTTTACCTGAGCCCTCCCAGATTCTAAACTTTTGTGGTTTATTAAATTTATAATAGGATATTAATTATATTTTGGGTTTCTGTATTCTTCAGATGGTGCATCTGTAGAATTTTTATCTGAATAAATGAATTCACCATTAGGGTAATATTCATAAATATATCCTGTATTTTTATCTACACAATAATTAGAATCATATATATACCCATCTTGTTCACCATCAGCTATAAATGTAACCATTATGCCAAAAATATACGTATTTTTACTTATGGCCTTATCATCTGAAGCATAAGAGTTAAATGGCATATAAATAAATTTTTCATCCTCACTTGTTTTAGCTAATTTCACTAATATATTGTGCGCCTCATCTAAGGATATAACGGGTGATTTAACATCTGTATTTATAATCACCTTAGAACTGTTCCAATCCCAAGAAACATTTAATCCAAGTAATTCTGATACAATTCTTACTGGAACTAAGGTTCTTCCTTTTATTATTGATGCTGGTACGTCTAAACTTAAATCAATATTATTATATTTATTGTCATACTCCTTATCAATATTAAGCTCTATCTTATGATCAGTATTTTCACCAACAACCGTTCTGGATTTTTCATCCCAGCTTACCTTAAGTCCTAATTCCTCTAGTAATGCTCTTGCTGGAACGAGAGTTCTTCCTTCTTTAATTATCGGTTTTACGTCTAAGTCGATTTCTTGCCCATCTAACACAATACCATTTGTTTCTTGATAGGCAAACCCTACAACCGAAAAAGAACAAAGGACAATTACTGATAATAATACTATGATGGTCTTTTTCATCCCTTAACCCCCATTGTGTTTATTTAGTTTATTTTCATATTAAATAGTTTATGTTCATTCGAGTTAAATGTCAATAAATACCATATTGTTTGATATTTATTATCCTTACTATTTTTAGAATTTGTCTATTTTCCTAAATCCTCCGAATTGTTTTTGCATTTCTTTAAATAATTCTTTACCTAATAGAGTTTTATATATTTCATCGGCCTTTTTTTCTGGATTTATATCCGTAAACTTTTCTGGATATAATATCTTACCTATATAGTAAGCATCTGCTATAGCTGTATCAATGTTTGTAGTATAAAAATTATACGGAAGCATCTGGTAAACATCACTATTTTGAAAAGCAGTTAAAGTATTATAATAACCTTTATTTTTTTGATAATCTTGTTTTAACATTTTTAGTCCAGCGCCATCAATAAAGATTTTATCAGGATTCCACTCTAATAATTTTTCCTTATCTATCATAAGTGATCCAGTTTTCCCAGTTTCATCTACAACATTCTTTACATGTACTGCATTAAACAAAGAATAGTTGCCCTGAGTACTTTCAATACCATGTGCTCCTTTCATATTTATGCAACCAATATATGCACTGTCCTTTTTATCATCAGAAATATCCTTTGTCCGAGTATTAAGATCATTTTTGCATTCTTCCATGTAATCAACTATTTCCTTAGCTTTTTGCTCCTCACCCACAATCTTTCCTATTAGATTTAACGATGTATATACAGCTGGGTCAAAAGTAGAAGTTTTACCATAACTAATTACAATCACTGGTATTCCTGTTTTAGATTGTAAATTATCCGCCGAAGCTTGATCTGATGCATAAGTACTAAAAATTACTTCAGGATTAACCGCAAGTATTTTTTCAGGATCAGGAGCGTTATTAGGTCCCCCCTGTCCTATCAAAGGCAGATTTGCTAATTGAGGATTTGCCATTACATAGGGTTTACCCGTGGAGCTACCTTTATCCATTTGTTCAACTCCAACAATCATCTCTGGATTATTAAAATAGCTACATAATCTTAAGGCACCAGGACCAATAGCTACTACACGTTTTGCCTGTCCACTTAATTCTACCTGTCTTCCTAATATATCGGTAACAGTAATTTTCTGTGCATTCACATTTGTATCCTGTGATATATTCTGCGAACAACCTCCGATTATGAATGTGATACAAAAAAGGGTTACAACAAGTACATATATATTTCTCTTTTTCATATTTCATACATCCTCCATAATTTTATTAATTAAACTTATTCACTAGAGCCATCTCACTACTTAGGTATTACAACCGGAATATCTCCAACTTTATCTATTTTTACGGGTACAGAATAAACACTTTCAATGTTTTCTGGAGTTATTACTTCAGATCCCCCTGCTGCAAAAATTTGCCCATTTTTTAAAAGTATAAACTTATCCGCAAAACGTATTGCTAGATTTAAATCATGCATTGTTACAATAGCAGCCATTTGTTGTTCCTTAGCTACCTTATTTATCACTCTTGCTACTTCAAGCTGATTTTTTAAATCCAGACTGCTTGTTGGTTCGTCCAGTAGTAAAATTTCTGGTTTTTGTGCCAAAGCTCTTGCTATCACAACCTTTTGCTGTTCTCCACCACTTAGTTCATTTAAATAGCGTAGTGCATATTCCTCTAAATCAAGTACTTTTAAAGCCTCCTGGGTAATCTCTAGATCATTTTTAGAAACCTCCCATTTTATATACGGCTTTCTCCCAAGTAGTACCGCATCAAAAACTGTAGATCTTATGTTTTCATTTCTCTGTGCAACATACCCTATTTTCTTTGCAAGTTCCCTTCTGCTTAGTTTAGAAGCTTCATCATCATTTATATAAACGATACCTGCATTTGGATTTAAGATCCTATTTAAACATTTAAGTAACGTAGATTTACCCGCACCGTTAATCCCTAAAACTGCAAGAAAATCGCCTTTTGAAATAGAAAAGTTAATGTCTTTGATTACCGAACGACTCGGATATCTAAATGATAAACTTTTAACCGATAAAATCATTTTTGCTGATACCCCCTTGCTAATAAATAAAGAAACACTGGTGCACCAAAAAACGAAGTTATTGCCCCAACAGGAAGAACAACAGGTGCAATCATTGTCCTTGCAAGGGTATCTGAAATCAAGAGCAAAAGCGAACCCGTTAGAGCTGATGCAGGAATCAAGTAACGATGATCTCCACCTATGACCCTCCTCATAATTTGGGGAGCTACTAAACCAATAAATCCTATTATACCTAAAAATGAAACTACCACAGCTGTTATCAAGGATGAAACAAACATACCACCTAACCTGATATTTTCAACATGGACACCCAAACTTTTTGCGGTCTCTTCTCCACTATCAAGAGAATTATAGTCCCATCTTTTAATCATGAAATAAATAAATGATATAACAATTATGCAGACTAAAATAATTACTTCCTTCCAAGCAATCCTTCCAAGATCTCCAAAAGTCCAAAAAACTGCTGCTGCTATCTGAACATCCTCAGCAAAATACTGTAATAACATAGTGCCTGCGGAAAAAAGCGAGCTTAAAGCAACACCTGCAAGCACCATTGCCTCAGGTGAAAATCCACGAAACCTTGCTAGTAGCAATATAATTGCTGTACCCACCATCGCCCAGATAAACGCAGAAACTGTAACCATATACGGATTGTTTATAATTACTGCATCATTTCCTGTACTCTGAATACTACCTGCTCCAAATACAATTATTGCAATATTTGCACCAAAAGCTGCAGCATTGGATATTCCAAGAGTTGATGGAGAAGCTAGTGGATTTCTTAAATTGTTTTGCATTACACATCCTGCCACTGACAAGCCTGCACCACCAATAATTGCAGTTAAAACCCTTGGAAGACGTATCTGCCATATCACAATATTAGAATTATCTGTACCCTTACCTAAAATTGCTTGAATAACTTGATAAAAGTTAAATTTAATCGATCCTGCATTTATTGCAATCACTGAAAATATAACAATAAGTATAACTAGGACAATGATTATAATCTTTTTTCTTGCTGTATATTTATAGTATCCCTCAGTATTCATTAACATTACTTACCAGCCTCTCGAATAGTCCTTAAAACAATCAAGACATACCATTTTGCCATCATTCATTCTCATTTTATATTCAGGTGCCCCCTCACCACAATTTTCACAAGCAATAGTGGTAAATATTCTCGCCTTTTCAGGCAGACTAAAGGTTGGTTTGCTAAAACTAAAAATCTTATCCACTGATGAATTTAATATGTATTCCTGGCGTTGCTTCCGATCCATTTCTTCCGTAGGATCCTTTACTATCATCCTGAGACTTTCACCATTACTCCTATTAAAGAAACTAAAAGCCATTTTACCTGTTCCTTTATAAATAAGATTTCCTTTTCCAAACGTACATCCCGTAATTACCTGAATTGCATCTACTCCACAAGCATCATTTTCCGTAACACAGACAACCTCCTCATCTTTAGAAAATGTAATATTCATTTTTTCCCTTGCTGCCTCACAAGCTTTAACACCCATTGCAAGTCCTGGACATTCATGACCATGAAATTCAACACATCTTTGCCATTCACTAACTAATTTACACATATTTTTTTCTCCTTTCAATTTGAAACTTTTTTTAAAATAAATGCAAAAAAACCACAAAAGTATCCTCCGTGTTCTCACAGATTCCTAACCTTCATGGTTTGCTTATATTTTTTAAACTTAATTTTTGGTTACTGAGTCTTCATGACTCAAATTATCACATATTATACTAACATATTCCTTTTATTAAATCCATAGGAAAATTCAGACTTTTCACTAAAACGGAAAATATCATTTAATTATTTTTTAATCTAATTAAACTATAGAATTTATAGTTTTATCATTATTTACAGGTGTTACTTTCCAGCAACACCTATATTATAATAATTTTTTAATTATGATAAATTTATTTTTTCATATTCTTTGATTTGATATAATTTCTAGCATTTTTTATTCCACCAAATCCAGAAAACATTTCATTTATCTTTTGTTTTTCAATTTGTCTTGAATTAAGGCCTTCGTATTTTGCTTCTTTTTTTAGTTTTTCATAACTTAGAAAGCGCTCTTCAGAGATTATACCTTCTTCAATGGCTTGTTTAACGGCACACCGTGGTTCATTCTTATGTGTACAATTGCTGTATTTGCATTTATCTGCAAGTTCCTCAATATCCGTAAATGTTTTTGAAATATTTGCACTTTCAATTCCAATTTCCCGCATACCTGGAGTATCTATAACTGCACCACCTGATGAAATTATTATTAGATCACGTCTTGTTGTTGTATGTCTTCCCTTATCATCATCTCTAATATCTCCTGTTTCAATAACATCTTTACCAATTAGCCGATTTATCAAAGTAGATTTACCTACACCCGATGAACCAATGAAGGCAACTGTTATGCCACTTTTAATATATTTTAATACTGTTTCATATCCATCCTCAGTCATGCTTGTAGTAACAACTACATCAACTCCAACTGTAACAGTATTTACTTCTTCTAATTTTTTCGAAAGGGAACCACATAAGTCAGATTTTGTTAAAACTACTACAGGAACTGCACCACTATCCCAAGTAATAGCAATATAACGCTCTAGCCTTCGCAAATTAAAGTCCTTGTTAAGCGACATACAAATAAAAACCATATCAATATTTGCTGCTACAAATTGCACGTCATTTTCATTTCCTGCTGCTTTCCTTGAAAATGCACTTTTCCTATCTAATACTTGGTGAATAATGGCATTACCATTTTTATTATTATCTCTATCAATCATAACAAAATCACCTACAACAGGAAATTGTGACCTACTTATAACTTCATGTCTAAATCTACCTGAGACCTCAGCTAGTAATTCACATTTCTCAGTTGCAACTTTATATAAATCTTTATATTGTGATATTACTCTCCCTAAGATAAGACCATTATAAAGATTAGCTTGCTGTATAAATCTATCAGAAAATCCTAAATTAATTAATCTATTATTCATATATACTACCTCCTAAAATTGTATCTATCTTTTGGAGGTGTATACATTAATTATCTTGTATACACCTCCGTTTTTAATACAATCTCAGCATTATTATTTTTCTTCATAAAACTTCAACTCCTTCTTAATAATTTAATTTAATTATACATTAAATATACCGTTTGACCCAAATATATGTTATATATGCTTTTTAAATATATGACCTTTTTCCAAAACAGCTTTAATTTTAACTGTATTTTTAGCCTACTTTTAGACAAAAAAATGTGTTAGTTCAGAATTTATATCTTCTCAACCAACACATTATAGCTGAAACTGACAAGTAATATTTAAACATCACCTTCAGGTGGTACTATACAAAGAAAAGAAAATTTTTCAGAACTATTATTTACAAATTGATGAATTTTTCCTCCAGGAATATATGCAAATGAACCAGCCTTAACTTCATTATCAGCTCCATCTAGATGAATTATACCTTTACCTTCAACTATATAAACAATATGAGGCCATTCATGGCTATGTCTTAACGAACAAGCATCTTTACCTGGACTTAATTCAAATAAACGCATAACATAATCTTTCCAGCCTACCTCCGGAGAAATTAATACTTTTTTTAATACATTTTCATTTCCAGCATTATTTATGCCTTGAACATCTTTAGAATGAGAAACAATCATCCGTATACCCCCTCAGATTTTTTTCTAAGATTGAATTATGTTAATTATATCATTTTTTTCATAAATTTCCAATTACCAACCATTTATAAGGAAAGAATTCTATTCCAAATGAATAAGTATTAATCCGTTTATTCTAGTCTTATCATAAATCAACAACACAAATAAGTAATATTACACTTAAAGCTTCCAAAGCTAAATTTTAATTTGTTTTGCAATTCTTAGCCTCTAAATGGCATAATAGATTATATACATTTTAGAAAGGGAACTGCCATGAAAATACTTTTAACAACCTTAAACACCAAGTATGTCCATTCTTCTCTAGCACTCCGCTATTTAGAAAAATATTGTAAAGATTATTTTTCCAACATAGCTATAAGAGAATATACCATTAACCAGGGTTCAGATTATATCCTAGGTGAAATTTATAAAGGTAATTATAATGTAGTCTGCTTTTCCTGCTATATCTGGAACATTACTTCTATCTTAGATTTAGTCGCTGATTTAAAAAGAGTTAATCCTAAGTTACTGATAATATTAGGAGGTCCTGAGGTTAGCTTTGATCCGATAGAGTTAATGGAGCAGCATCAGGCAATTGACTATGTCGTTATAGGAGAAGGAGAGGTTACCTTTTTGGAATTGCTTCACTACTTACAAACAGGTCAAGGAGATAGAGCAAGTATTCATGGCCTATCTTATCGTGAAGATAATCAAGTTAAAGTCACAAAACCAAGATCTTTAATAACTGATCTAGGCCAAGTTCCTTTCCCTTACGACGAAGATTTAACAGAGCTAGATAATAAAATAGTTTATTATGAAAGTTCTAGAGGTTGTCCCTATAACTGCAGCTATTGCCTATCATCCACTAGCCATGGAGTAAGGTTCTTCCCCTTGGAACGAGTAAAAAAGGATCTTAAATTTTTTCTTGAGGCTAAAGTTGATCAAGTTAAATTCGTAGATAGAACTTTTAACGTAATAAAAAGCCATAGTTTAGAAATTATGCGTTTTATTCATAACAATGATAACGGCCACACAAACTTTCATTTTGAAGTAACTGCTGATCTACTTGATGAGGAAACTTTAAATTTTCTAGCTAATGTTAGAATAGGGCTATTTCAATTTGAGATAGGAGTACAAAGTACCAATCCTGATACATTAAAATCTATTAATCGTACAGTAAACTGGGAAAAACTAAAATACGTAGTTGAAAGATTATCAAGAAATAAAAATATTCATCTTCACCTTGATCTTATTGCAGGCCTTCCTTACGAGGATTTTACCAGCTTTAAAAACTCTTTTAACGATGTATATTCGTTAGAGCCTGGAAAACTTCAGCTAGGTTTTCTAAAACTATTAAAAGGTACTTCTCTTAGAAATGATAGTGAAGTATATGGTTATCAGCACAAAATGCTCCCCCCCTATGAGGTACTAGCTAATAACTATCTTGATTTTCATGAAATACTTCGCCTTAAGGCTATAGAGGAAATGTTAGAGCTTTACTACAATTCTAACGACTTTACTTATTCTATAAGATATATTCTAAGTAACTTTTATCTAAAACCAGCAGAATTTTATCAAGAGCTAAGTGAGTACTGGGAAGAGAAAGGTTATCATCACATGGCTCATACTAAATCAAAACTGTATGCTGTTTTATTAGATTTTTATCACGAGAAAAATTATCCAATAAATGATGTTTTTGCTGAAATTTTAAAGTTTGACTTCTTAACTAATAACAAAAATCCACTACCTTCTTTTTTACCTGAATTGGAGCATGAGGATTTCAAAAACATTCGGTATAATTTTCTAAAGGATAATGAAAATGTTACCAAATACTTACCTGAACATGTTGGACAACCTGCTAAAACTATTTTAAAAAATGTTCGTTTTGAGCTCTTTAGATATGATGTTTTAAAAATTATAGCTAATCTAACTGATAAAAATATTATGAAAAAGCCAACTGTTATTTTATTTGATTATAGTAATAAAAATCCAATAACTAATGAATACCATTTTTCAAGGTTATCTCTTCCAGGACTTTTCTAGCTTTTGATTATATAAGTGCATCTCTAATATATATGTTTTAGAGATGTACTTATATATATCAACTAATTCAAATGATGAAAACTTATTCACACTTAAATATGCTTTTTAAGAATACTTTGTAACAATTTATTGTAAAATTTTATCCCTTCTGCTTATTTCAAATAAACGGGTTATAGCCTCACATTAATATAAGTACAAGTAAATTAGTAATTAGTTTTCTCTTTTTTCTTTTCCAATTGTAAAATAAATAAGTATTAACGCAATAATTGTTATAGCTAATCGCAACCAATTATTGTAAATATTAATTATATCATAGCTAACAAGTGCTTCTAGAGCTATAGATGGAGCCTTTCCAATCATAGTTGCAACAGTGAATATCTTACCATTAACATTACTTATTGAGGCTGCTAGTGTCACAAATCCTGATGGTATAAATGGAATTACTCTTCCTTCAAATATTAATAGGCCAGCCTTTTTCCCTTCACTATTAACTATCTGCGAAAGTAATATATATTTATCTGTAAATTTCTCTATCTTCTTCTTAAAACCTAATCTATAAACAGTAAAAGTTATACAGGCTCCTATTGTTTCTCCTAACAAAGATATCAGAAACCCTTTAACAGGTCCAAAGAAAATTATGTTAGCTCCAGTTACAAATACTGAAGGTAATACCCCCGCTAAAGAAATTGCTATACTTATTAAAAGACTTATAGGAACTGCTATAAAGCTGTTATTTTCAAATAACTCAAGTATAATATTTATATCAAACATTGCTTTATCCTTTTTAACATATTATTTAACTGTTTTTTAGGTATATCCATCTCTAACCTTTCATAAGGAGACAATATCATATGCTAAACGGCGGTTTAAATATATTAGCAACCCGTATGCCGTTTTATACCTTGAATTTATGAATTATTTGTTGCAGTTCTTCAGCTATAGTAGCAAGACTCTCACCCGAATTAGAAATTTCTTCGATACTAGCAGCCTGTTCTTCCATCGATGCTGATGCTTCTTGGGTTCCAGCTGCATTTTCTTCTGAAATTGCTGATAAATTCTGCATTAATTCAATGATCTTATTCTTATTATCAGTCATTAATTCTGATGAGATATTTAACCTTTTAATAATATCTTCGACTGAATCTATTGCATCTGCAATAAGTTTAAACTTATCTTCAGTATCTTTTACACTCTTTGATTGAGAATCGACAATACCTTTTACTTTTTGCATAGTACTTACTGCACCATCTGATTTTATTTTTAATTCATCAATTACTACTTTAATATCATTTGTAAAGCTATTCGATTGCTCAGCCAATTTTCTGATTTCTTCAGCAACAACCGAAAATCCTCTCCCAGCTTCACCTGCTCTAGCAGCTTCTATAGCTGCATTTAGAGCTAAAAGATTAGTCTGATCTGCTATACTCTGAATCATTTCACTAGCACTTTCAATTTTTTCTGCACTTTGATTGTTGCTAAGAATAATTTCATAAATTGTTTGCGTTGCTTCACTATTTTGATTCGTTTTAAGTACAAGCTCTTTTAAAATATCATACCCTTCTTCTTTTTGCTTATATATTTCCTGTGATGCTTTATTTAGATCATGTATGTATTGTTCATTTTTTTCTAAATAATTACCCATTTCATCTATATTATTAGCAGATGTTTCTGTATCAATGGCTTGATTATTTGCCCCTTTAGCAATCTCTTCAATGGTTTTTACTACTCCTTCTGCTGATGATGCAGCCTGCTGTGATGTTGCCGTTAGTTCCTCAGATGATGCAGCTACTTGTTCAGCTGTATCAGAGGTTTTTATAATAAACTCTCTTATGTTATCTTCCATTATTTTAAACGCATTTGCCATAATACCTATTTCGTCTTTTCGTTTAATATACTTTAAAACTTCTAATTGTCCATCAATTCTAAAATCAAGATTAGCTTTTTTATTGATTATATTTGTTAGTGCAGAAATCGGTTTAGCTATTGAAGTACCAATAAAATAACTTATTACAGAAGAAATAGATAAAATAATTATTACTAAAAGTATAACGGATTTAATTATTGATGTTATTCCATTATTAATTATGTTCTGAATATTATCTATAGGTTTACCAACAAAATAAATCCCAATAACTTCATTATTTTCAGTTATAGGCACATATTGAGTAACATATTGTTTACCAAGTATTTCAGCTTCTCCAAAATATACATTTCCCTTAGATATTTCTTCATAAGCTTTACCTTTAGGATCTAAATTTGTACCTACAACACGTTCACCCTTCTCATCTCTAATAGTCGTTAAAATTCTTTTGTAATCATTTCCATTTTTACTAAATACAGTAGCTACTACATCCATTCCTTGCGATAGCTCATCAATATAAGCAAATCTACCATCAATAGGGTTACCATTTTCATCAACTAATCTTCCATCTGTTGACATCTTAAATTCTCCAAACTCTTCTACTAAATATACTTTAAGCATATTGTAAGCACTTCTTAATTGTTCTTCATACAATTCATGTATTATATTTTCAGTTGTTTTAAAACTACTTTTAAGTCCTATGCCTACAGTAGATATAGAAGATACTATTACCAATAAAAGAATTAAAATAATTAATTTATTTTTTATACTTTTCAAGCATAACTCCCCCTTGAAGACATAATTGTCCTAAAACTTAATTTGGTTTTAAAACATTTTAAGATCTTAAACATAAATAAACATATAATTTTAAATTTTAAAAAATTGTTACATTATTTTACTAGTTAAATAATATTATATTATGAAAAATTCATTGTCAACTTAATTATTAATTTAAATAAAAATTTAATTTTTACGTATAATCTATAATCATACCTCTGTTTGTTATACGTAGCAATATATTGCGTATATATGCAAAAAGCACCTACCCAACGGATAAATGCTCTTTAAATTCATCTATTATCTGTTTTATTCTTTTTATTCTTTTTGAATAGGTTAATATTTGAAATTACGTAAGATAATCACTATCTTTATTCATATACAAATACATTTCCTGTGTTATTATTAAAAAATTCTTCTAATTCTTCTTTCAACATTTTTTCTGCCTTTTCTCCTGTGCAATGAGAAACCCCTACTAGTTTAATCTTCTTTTCTTTTAAATAGGAAATAACCCTTTTAATCTTTTCTTCATCAGAGTTAACTAAATGAGTACCTCCTATAACACCATAAATATTCATATTTATTCTTTCTGAAATTGTATCTAAAATATTTACAATACCTACATGAGAACAGCCAACTATAACAAACAAACCTTTTTCGGTTTTTATACCAAGAGCAATTTCATCAAGAAACTTATCCATTATGTAATTACCATTTTCTTTTATAACCATTTTTTCATCTAAATTGGCATACTCAGTATCTACTTTAAAATTAGTAAATACCATTACATTTTCCGAAATAAAAGTTATATCTTCATTTATAAAATCTACATCAATTTTACTTTTTTCTAAATAACGCTTGTCAAAAGAACTGCCTATAAATTTATATTTTCCTTCTTCTATTGATTTGTATTTTTCCTTAAAGAAGTTTTCTCCTATAAAGAGTTTAAACTTAGAATTAAATTTTTCTACTAACTTTGGTAACCCTCCAGTATGATCATAATGACCATGACTTATTAAAACATAATCTATTTTATTTAAATCTATATTTAATTTTTCTGCATTATCAATAAAATTTTCACTTTGTCCTGTGTCAAATAAAATATTTATTCCCTTAACTTCAATAAATATTGATAATCCATGTTCAGTATCTAAAGGTAGTTTGTCTTTTAAATTATTTTCAATTAAAGTAGTTATTTTAAATTTCAGAAGAACTCCTCCTAACTTCAGGTTTATACCTAGCCGTTGTATTATTTGTCCATAGACCTCTTCTAATAATTATAATCTAGCAACTATTTAAAACTCTAATGGGAGTTTAATTAGCTATTGTCTTACGGATTTGTTCCAATGCATGAAGCCCATCCATATCCTACTCTATTTTTCTCGTAAAATTTCCTCGAGTGTATCTACTGCAGCTTCAATTAAATCAGGGCAAATTTTCTTAAATAAATTATTTTCTTTAGCATATCTTAATCCCTCTTGTGTACTTAAATCACATCCTAATAACTCTCGACATTTAAGTGAACCTACTTTATCTTGATAAATACGGGCAAACTCTCTTATAACTTTATTAGTTTTTCCTTTAGACGTAGTATCATTAACACTTATTTTTCCATATTTCAAACCAATAACCATAAATCCAGCTGTTACCACCCCACAGGTTTCACCTAATTGACCCATTCCTCCCCCAAAACCACCGGCAACTTTCAAAGCTGTTATTTGATCTAAATTGAAATCAGAAGCAAACGCACACAATACAGATTGAGAACAGGAAAATCCTTGGTTAAAAAGAGCTAAGGCTTGTTCTTTTTTATTCACATTATCCCCCCTTTAGGTGATTAAGTAACCATGCTAGGTTAAATTCACCACCTTGTATGGCTTCTCGTTATATTTCTCGTTTAGTTCCATCCATTTCATTAACATCTAATGCTTATAAAATATCGATGCTAAACTTTCAAACTCTTTTTGAACCCTTCAAAAACCGTTCCTTTGTGTCCTATTTTATTCATCAAGCATACTTGAAGCAATTTCAAATTCTTTTTGACTCTCTTGATATTTCTTTTCTTTAGGAGGAAAGGATTTATCGAATTCTTCAATTTCTTCTTCAGTAACATCAAGTACAGCAGAAAAAACTGCATGACCAGAAATATTATCTAATGCACCTTCATAAAGTGGCAATACTAATAAACCCTTATAAAACTTTCCATCAGGCATGGATATATTATATTTTTTCCCCCCCTAAAAATCTATATGGTTCATAATGATATGGATATCCTAATGTTAAAATAGCACGATATCCCTTTTCTTTTGCGACATTGATAGAATAAGTTATTAACTCTCTTCCAAGTCCTTTCCTATGAAAATTTGGAGATATAAAAACAGGTCCAAAACTAATTGTTTTATATTCTTTATTATCTTTTGATACTATTTTTGAATGAGTATAGAATATACCACCTACAATCTTGTCATCTGCTTCGATTACAAATGAGAGTTCTTTTATAAAATCTTTGTGTTCTCTCATTTTGTGAACAACAAAATGTTCATGACCTCCAGGAAAGTACAAATTCCAAAAGGCTTCCCTTGCAATTTCTTCAACTATTTTATAATCTTCTGGATTTTCGTTTCTTATTATTATATTCATAAAAAATTCTCCTTTTTACTTTTATACTACACGTTCTTCTATTTAACAGGTAAGTCTTATGCTATAATTCTAATTTGTGATAAATATTGTCTAACTCAACCCCATATCCTTATACCCTATATAAGTTTTATGATACCACCCAGTTAATTTCATATTGATTTAACATATCATTCCACTCATTTGGTACTTCTTTATTAGAAACAATAACATTGACTTCATTAAGTTCTGATATTTTATAAAAGTTTCTTACTCCTATTTTAGAGTAATCTACAACTACTATAACTTCCTTTGAATTTTCCATTATCTTTTTTGGTAAATTAGCTTCGTTTACATTATAGCCCGTTAATCCATTTTGCAAACTAATTCCTCCAACTGCTATAAATGCCTTATCTATATAAAAATTTTCTAATATATTTTCACTTATAGGCCCAAAACACGACAATTGATTGGTGTCTATTTCTCCACCTAAAAATATTATATTACCATCAAACATTTTATTGTTTTTTAAATCTATCATAATATTAAGACCTGCCACATTATTAAGTAACATAGTAATATTTTTCTTATCTTTTAAATGATACAGTATTTCACAAGTAGTAGTTCCAGTATCTATAGCTATTACATCTGACATGATAAACTAAAGTTGTAACACCACATAGAAATAATATATTATAATATTTAAGAAAGTGGTGATACAAAAATGAGTAAAAAAATATATGAAAAATCCTTTAAAGAGAAATTAGTAAAATTACATCTTGAAGAAGGCAGATCTATTGCCAGTTTAACTAAAGAATATGGCCTTGGACAAGGCTCTTTAAATATATGGATTAAAAACTATCGCAAAGAATGCATCCAAACAGAAATAGGAACAAAGGATTTAGAATTACTTGATAAAATTAGAAAATTAGAACGTGAAAACAAAGAACTAGAAAAGGAAAATAATTTTTTAAAAAAGGCAGCAGCATTCTTTTCCAAGGAAATAGACGATTAATCTATATATTTATTGATAAAAACAAAGATGAATTTGGGGTTAGATGCTTATTAAATCGTTTTAAAATATATCCAAACGCTTATCTAAAATGGGACATGAATTCAGCCAATTAACTGTTCATAAATACATGAAGGAACTAGGTTTGAAATCCATTACCTTTAAAAGAAAACCTGCTTATATTAAAGGCAAAGCACATAAAGTTTTTGAAAACCTACTAAAGCAAGATTTTACAGCACAAAAGATAAATACTAAATGGTGTACCGATTTCACCTATATACACCTTTTTAATGGTAGTTTAAGGTATAATTGTTCAATTCTTGATTTGTATGATCGTAGTATTGTTGCCACTAAAACTACAAATTACATAACTGCTGATCTAGCAATAGAAACATTAAATGAAGCTTTAGCAAATAATAAACCTGAAGAAAACTTGATACTCCACAGCGATCAGGGAGTACAATATACATCAAAAGCATTTACTGAATATTGTAAGAATAAAAAAATCAGACAATCTATGAGTACGGCAGGTTGTCCCTATGATAATTCACCTATGGAATCCTTTTTTGGTAAATTAAGAAATGAACATATTAAGCATTTTGACATTAAAAATGATAATCATTTAAATTTTCTAATTAATGATTATATTTATGGATATTATCATCATATCAGACCACATAGTGCCTTAGGTGGTAAAACCCCTTTTGAAATGAGGTTTACATAATTTATTCTATTAGGTGTTACAATTTTGCTTGACCAGGTCAATATCTACTAATATAATAAACATAAAAAATAACTGAACCCTTATTACTTACAAAAGTTTCAGTCATTTTTATTACTTACCATATTAATTTCATCCATACTTTTTTAATTATATTAATTCTCAAATTCTACTTAAATTGAACCTATTTAATCTTTACTACAGCATCGATGTCCTCTATATGGACAGTGATTTTGTATTTTCCAGAAATGAATCTATATAACGTGCAAAATCTGTCCCTGCTTCATAAAGGCCACCGTCCTTTTCAAGATAAGCCTTATCATATAACGTATCGTAGTAAAGCCTGCAGCTATATCCACCAATATCATTAGACAATTCTATTCTATACTTATTGGTATGATTGTTATTTAAGTGATTCTCTTCAATATGCGTTTGGTTGGTTCTTAGAGTTGAATCAATGTATGCTACTATTTTAGAATCAGTTGTCTCAAACTCGTATGCAGACTTAGATCCCATCATATCGGGGAGAAACTAAATTTTTACTTTGTTATACTCCGCATGATACGCCGTTTCAAGTATACCTGAATGACTTTCTAATACAATACTCCCTGCTTGAAGCATGTCCCACTGTTTAGGATTTGTAACTAGTGCGATTACAATAATAACGGCGATAATTAATACAACAACCATCCAAAAGGAGGGTTTCCAGTAGCTCAGCATATTTTTACTCCTCCCTTTTACATTGCTCTAAGTTCCAATATTTTAAGTTTGCACTAAGCTAGAAAAAGTATCTATTTCAGCTATCCTTTTTTATTTAGCACAATTTTTTGTATTGTTACTGTGCATCTTCTTGTTGCATTTTTTCAAGCTTTGATAAACTCCGTATCTCTCTAATAATAAATAGCATAGCAATTACTGAAGCGATCCCATCAGATATGGCATTACTTAGATAAATTCCTTTTACTCCTATTATAGGGGCTAAAATTAGTACCGATGGCAATATGATTATCCCATAGCGCAGCATCATCAGTATTGTAGAAAGCTTTGGGTTTCCTATCCCTTGAAAATACTGGGAACTAATAGTCTGTATCCCAATCAGTGGTATCATTAGAAAATAGAGCCTCATTCCGACCACGGCAGTACTCCTTAAGCTATCATCATCAGTAAAGATAGTTACAAGTAAAGAAGGGTATATTTGGATTATTAAAAATAGTGCCACAGACATTATCGTTGAATAAACCAGCGATCTAATCAAGGATTCCCTGACTCTGTGATACTGTTTACTACCCCAGTTGTACCCTATTATAGGCTGATTACCCTGGGCTAGGCCGATTACAAACATATGATAAAAACTAAAAATGGTTGATATGATTGTCATTGCAGCCACATCTAAATCCGAACCGTAATGTACGGCATTTGTATTTACAAACACATTAACAAATGATGCAAGTATCTGGGTAAAAAAAGAAGGCGAGCCAATCATAGAGATTCTTTTTATTATTTTAAGCTCATTTATAACCTTTTTATATTTAAGATTAATAAGTAACTCTTTGTTCGTCACAAAATAATATGTAATGTATAGAGTTAGTGCCGTTTGAGAAATAACTGTAGCAATGGCCGCTCCAGCAATCCCCATCTTTAAGGTAAAAATGAATATTGGATCTAAAACGATATTAAGTATTGAAGACCACAAGATAGCCTTCATGGTAATATTCGCTTTTCCGATTGCCCTTAGAGAATTGTTCAAACAATATCCAGGGATGCCAATAATCGATCCAACTATTATAATTAAAATATAGGGTTTTGCATACATATACACTGCATCTGAAACGGAAACTGCAACTAATATTTGATCACAAAATAGGACAAATATAGTAGCAAACGCTATCATCGAAATGATTATATATTTAAAGGACAAAAAAAGTATACTCTCTGCCTCTTCCTGCTTGTCCTCCCCTAGCTTTATTGATACTAAAGTCGCCGATCCTATTCCTATGAGTAGGATGATTGCCATTTGAAGCATTTGGATAGGCATAGTAATGCCGACCCCCGACAATGCCAAAGGGTCAATTTTTCCTACAAAATATCTATCCGCAATATTAAAGATTGCACTACTCATCATACCCAGAATTGCTGGTATACTAAGTTCCCATAATAATTTACTTATTTTTTCCTGGCCTAATTTTGTATTCATGCGTCCTCTTTTTCTACTTTATTTTACCATTATTGTATAATGTGTATTTATGTACTGTCAACTTTGGAATAAATTAAAAGTATATGTGACTACTTAAATAAGTAAATCCAATCGCTCATTAAAAATGATTATCTTAAAAATTAATGTCTGCAACTGAATATAAAGCTGTATTTCCACTTAATTTAACTCTTTCACCCTGAAATTCACAATATAAAATTCCACTTCTTCTAGATGCTTGATATGCTACCAATTCATTATTACCCGTTTTTGCCGCCCAGTAAGGAATAATATGGCAGTGCCCCGAACCACATACCGGATCCTCAGGTACATCTATTTTTGGAGCAAATGATCGCGATACACAGTCATAGTCCCTTCCTGGTGCTGTTACATGTAATAATAGTCCGTCTAACTTCTTTATCTTTTGCATATTAGGCTTAAGTTTTCTTATATTTTCCTCATTTTCAAGAACTAAAAGCAAGTCTCTTCCCTTGAAAGCTTCTATAGGCCTAATTCCAATGGCTTCTTCCATTTCATCAGTCACATTTATTTTTTGTAGGTCATAGGCAGGAAAGTCCATTTCATAAAGATCTCCCCTATTAATTACCTTCAAAACACCACTAAGAGTCTTAAATTGTATCTCTTCTAACTTTGTATTATAAAATTTGGTTATAACATAAGCTGTGGCAAGAGTAGCATGTCCACACAAATCAATTTCTCCTCCCGGTGTAAACCATCTTAATCTATAATCTTCTCCCTCTTTTACGGCAAAAGCAGTTTCAGATAGATTATTTTCCAGAGTAATTTTCAACATAGTACTTTCCGGTAACCACTCATCCATAATGCAGACTGCTGCTGGATTACCTTCAAATACTTTATCTGTAAAAGCATCAACAACATATTGTCTCATTTTTTCTCCTCCTTCATACTTCTATTTAATTCATTTATTATAGATAACTGTCTTTTTACAACTCAAATAGTATACCCCTACATCCCAAAATGCTGTTTCAATAATTCTTTAAATTTCATACTATCAATTGTCTCTTTTGAAACCACTCCCTCAGTCCTTTGTGTGAATGAATTATTTGTTAATATTAAATTTCCTCCGCCGGTGAGCCTAGTAATTAAAGGACTTTTGTTAAATGGTGAGTCTTTATGTTCAGCTATAATCTTTTGGATCATATTAATTTCAGATAAATCACTTATACTCTTCTTTGTATCAAATGCATATCCAATTTTCCAATCTGTATCCCTATGTTTTAACCTCATTTCAAAAACATAATCTCCATATTCACCATTTACCCTTTTTACCCGAAATTCTCCATTCTTAGAAGATACGCTCTCTTCGGTTAAAGGTACAGGTTTTAATGGCAAATTCCCACCAAAGCCCGTATCTATTAAGTACTTTTGCTCCTTGTAAGTTACAAGAATAACTACATGCGTTCTTCCAAGTTTCTGATATTTTTTTATATCGTTATTATAAATAACCCCTCCGATAAGGGCAGCATCAAAACCATTCTCTTTTAAGAAGAAATAAAGAATCAAATTTAATTCATAACATAGTCCGCCTTCATTTTTTACAAGTATTTTTTCAATTAAGCTTTCTTTAGTAATGTTACTTGTTCTATTTTCAATTATGCAAAGATTTTCAAAAGGAATATTTTCAGCAGTTTTTTCAAGAATATTACTAAGTGATTCAAATGTAATATTTTCTACTTGCATACCTATTCTTTTACGAAATAAAGCATTTATATCTATAGCTGATTGATTCTTTGGTATCAACTTCTTCACTTCCTCTCAATTATAGCAACATATATTATCAAATTTACTTAGTT
Organism: Desulfonispora thiosulfatigenes DSM 11270; assembly: GCF_900176035.1. Lineage (NCBI taxonomy): Bacteria > Bacillati > Bacillota > Clostridia > Eubacteriales > Peptococcaceae > Desulfonispora > Desulfonispora thiosulfatigenes. The sequence goes on from NZ_FWWT01000005.1 coordinate 110,307, forward strand.
TAAACTTTGCACCGCTGTAGTATCTACTATGTTAAGTTATAACCTTTTCTATAAAGATTTTAACTATTTCTTCATCAAATTGTGTTCCTGAGTTTAATATTAATTCATTCACCGCTTCAGGTACAGTTAAGGGTTCTTTATAATGTTTGTTTATCATAGAATCATAGGCCTCAGCTATGCAAAGTATCCTAGACTGAATTGGGATATTCTCTCCTTTAAGACCTCTAGGGTAGCCTTTACCATCAGGTCTTTCATGATGACAAAGCACATATTCTGCTATATGGGAAAATTCACTAACTGATTTTAAGATATGATATCCAGTTTCAGGATGCTTTTTTATTTCCTTACATTCCTTTTCATTAAGCTCAATATTACTGTTTAATATACTTTTGTCTAATCCAATTTTACCTATATCATGGAGCATTCCTAGTAAGGCTATTTCTTCAATCTGTTGGCCTTCAAGCTTCATAGCTTCTGCTGTTTTCGTGCACAGCTCTGCTACTCTTTCGCTGTGTAATTGCTCATCTTTATTTCTTTCATAAAGACTTCTGGTAATTAGAGTTATCATCTCGCTTTTCATACTGCCACTTTCAAGCAACTTTCTTCTATACATATAATCTTCTGCTTGAGCGAATATTTTTTCCATATCTTCAGATTCTTCTTTTTTAGTGTCTAATCCAAATGATACCGATGCAGATATTTTATCTATAACCGTATTGGATATTTTGTCCTTTAACCTGTTTACTATTAATTGAGCCTCTACACTATCTGTCTTTGGAAGAAGAATAACAAATTCATCTCCGCCTATTCTTGCAAGAATATCATCTGCTCTAAGCTCTTTCTTCATAATATCTGCAACAGCTTTAAGTAACATGTCTCCAGACGTATGACCAAATGCATCATTTGTAAGCTTCAAGCCGTTTACATCTGCCATTACAAGCGTTAAAGGAAGATTTCTTTTTGTATCTAACCTTTCCAGTTCTTCTTCGTAAAATCTCCTATTATATAATCCTGTAAGTTGATCGAAATAGCTAAGATATAGGATTTTTTCCTCTGTAGATTTACGTTCTGTGATATCCATAGCAAAATAAAGTCCAGCTTCCCCTTCATTCCAGTCTATCTTGATACCATCAGATTCAATCCATCTTATTTCTCCGTCTTTCTTTATTATTCTAAACTGCTGCTTGGTGACACCGTCCATACCTTCAAGTCTTTTTTTATGAAAAGCAAGTGTCTTTTCTTTATCCTCTGCATAGACAAAATCTGTAAATTTAATTTTGACTAGTTCTTGCTGACTATATCCTGTGAGAATAGATGTCATAGGATTACACATTTTTATCTGCTCATTTTGAATAACAAGAATGGATTCTACAGCATTTTCAAAAAGAAGACGGTATTTTTCTTCACTCACTCTTAGGGCATCTTCAGCCTCTTTTCTTTCCGTTATATCACTTAATAAGTTAAATGTAGCTGGTCTTCCTTTCCATTTAATTTTAAGAGAATTCATTTCTACCCACCGCACATATCCTCCTTTTTTTAAAATCCTATAACTATATATGCGGTCTACTGTTTCATCTTTTAATCTTTTTGTATGATTTGTCACTACAAGCTCTTCATCATCAGGATATATAAAGTTTAAAAAATGTAGCTTTCCCAGTTCTTCTTGTGAATAACCAGTAAGAGCAGTTGCCATTTGATTACTTAGAACAACTTTTCCATCTTGAATTACTACTATTGATTCAGCTGCATTTTCAAAAAGTAGTTTGTATTGTTCTTCACTCTCTTGAAGTGACCTTTCCATTTCTTTACGTTCTGTTATGTCATGCTGACTGGAAAGTACACATTCTTTACCCTGATACTCTATGATTATACCGCTTCCCATGGACCAAAGCTCTTTACCCGATGCAGTCCTAACATGCATCTCGAAATCCGTTACTATACCTTCATTCTTTATTTTGTCCAGCCATAAGAGTCTTCTCTCAGGGTTCACCCAGTGCATCATAGCTGCTCTTTGACCTATTACATCTGCTTCTACCTCAAAGTATTCCATCCCCTTTGGATTTATATAAAGTACTGTGCCATCCAGAGTTATAATGGAAAGACAAAAAGGCAGAGTATCTATTATCCTTTCAAACTGCAGCTCATTTTTAATTATAGTTTCTATGGAATTTTTGTATGCTGTGATATCCCTATTGTTTGCTCTATATCCCAGGTAAACTCCCGTTTCATCTATTACAGCCCTACAAATATGCTCTATCCATACGATGTAGCCGTCTTTATGAAGTATTCTAAACTGTTTTTCATACATTTTATCTCTGTTAGCTATTTCATGATGATGACTTTTCCATATTTCTAAATCCTCGCCTAATATAATAGATTCAAATAGCCTAGGATTATCTAGAAACTCCTCAGAAGCGTAGCCTGATATCCTTTCACATGATGGAGATACATATTGGAGTTTTCCATTTTGATCCTCCCATGTTTCCCAGTCATATGAATAATCTGCTATTATTTTATATTTATAATCTTCTAACATTTTAAATTTTCCTCCAAACAAACGCTTTAAATTATATTTATATAATCCATTATAGCTTAATTTTCACATTGTAAATTATTATATTAAAAACAATAAATTATTTCCTAGTATATCTTATTATTTATGCCCGAGGGTGTTAATAGCAATCTGAACTAATACTAGATTGTTTTCCAAATTAGCTTTAAAAAAACCTACTTAAATGCATACAAAGTATGACAAATAAGTAGGTTTTTCTAACTTGTTAAACCATCTTCTTGACTTATAAAATTTAATCTTACATATTCACAACATCTATTATAGTTAAGTTATTATTTCTGAAATCATCTCTAAGATTGATATAATTAGGTTTCCCATCATTTTTATTTAATATTCTTATTTTTGGTCTTGTTGAAGCATCTGAGAAATTTTCAACTACGATTCCTATAAGTCCATTATTAAGTTTTACGCAAGTACCAATTGGATATGCGGCAACTTTTTTAATAAATAGATTTACTAAATTGAAATCAAAATGGGTATCACAGCCACCCATTATATATTCTATTGCATTAGCAGGTAAAATTGATTTTCTATAAGGCCTATCTGATATTAAAGCATCATAAACATCAGCTATTGCAATAATTCTTCCAAATAAAGATATATTTTCGCCAACTTTATTCTTGGGATATCCTGTTCCGTCATATTTTTCATGATGATCTAAAGCAGCAATATATGACTTTATAGGAACATCAAAGTTTGATTTTAAATATTTATATCCAGTAGTCGAATGAGATTTGATTATTTCAAATTCTTCGTTTGTTAATTTATCATTTTTATTTAAAATATTGTGGCTTATAAATATCTTGCCCACATCGTGTAACAATGCGCCCATAGCTAGTTTATATAACTCATCTCTATTTAAGTGGGATGATATACCCACAATAATGGAAAGTACAGCTACGTTTACAGAATGATAATAAGTATAATTATCATATGATTTTATATCTATCATATTAACCATTAAATGTTTATTTGAGACTAATTCATCTGCCATGTTTTTAGCAATATTACTAATATTATTCATATCCTTATCAATAGGATTTTTGTTTTCTATATTCATAAACATATTTTTTATTTTTGCTATGGACTCTAGTTTTAATTCATCACTAATTACATTTTTAATCTCAATATCTTGTGAAATATCATCTATTATATATAATCCCTGAAATCCTAATTCCATAATTTTTTTAATATACGGTCCCTTTATTTTTGAGCCTTCTTTTAAGATAAGACCACCATAATTATTATATAAACTTTTGCCAAGTATTTGTCCTTCTCGCAAACAAAAAGTGGGTATAAATCTCATTTTTACGTTCCTTTCTAAGTCATATAATAGCTGTCGTTAAAATAAGAGCTTTGTATAATTAAATAATTTCTTTTAAATTGATTACATTATAATTAATTATACTATAGATTGACATTTAGTAAATTTCATATTGTAAATTATTATATTAAAAGCAAGCACTTATTATCTATAACTAAGTTAAAACTGCTTCTTCATAATATTATATAATTTTCTATATCTACCTTGCGGTATATTAATCAACGTATGATGTGACCCAGTTTCTATTATTTTACCATGTTGTAATAAATAAATGGAGTCTAGTGTTTGCAGAAATTTCAAATCATGGGTAATCAAAATTAACGTTTTATCCCGGGACCAGTTTAATAATAGCGACATCATTTGAGTAACATATTCCTGATCTAAGTTTTGAGTGGGTTCATCTAAAATTACCACGGACGGATTTTTAAGGAGTAGGCGCGCAATTGAAAGCCTTTGCCTTTGACCACCAGAAAGCCTAGAACCATCTTCTGCTAAAATTGTTTCCATCTTTTCTGGCATTAATTGTACGGCATCCCATAAGTCCACGGCCTTTAAGACTTTTTCTAATTGCTCTATTGTTGCTTTAGGATTTGCCAATAATAGGTTTTCACGCATGGTGGCATGGAAAATCGTAGACTTCTGTTCTAAATAAGCTATTTCACGCGCTAGTTGAGCACGTCCTAAATCTGTGTAAGCATTTCCACCATAGCTTATTTCTCCATCATCACATTGCCATAATCCAGCAATTAGGCGCGCTAGGCTAGATTTTCCACTTCCACTTTGTCCGACAAAGGCAATATGCTCTCCTTGAGAAACAGTAAGATTTATATTAGATAAAAATATTTCGTCTTTTTGGTGATATTGAAAAGAGACATCTTTTAAGATAATTTCTCTAGATGACAACTTTTGCTCAGTTGCTTGACGCACGGGAGTTTCTATTTCCTCAATTTTTCTTAGTTCTTCTCCCGCCTGTAATGAATCCCCCACTTGAATAATAGCCTTAGGCATTGCCTCTGCAGCTTCAAAGGCTACCCAAACCACCATCCCTACCATTGCTAAGTAAACTCCTTCTAATCTCCCAGTTTGAACTAGGGGCACTGCAACAGCTAGCGCACCTAGCATAGTCAAATGACTAAGAAAAGTAATAGTTCTATCTCCTAATGAAGATAACTTTCCTACGAAAAATTGCACATCAACTAAACCTGTGTGATACTTATTCATTTTTTCTTGCCAGTTTTTTAATGCCTTTGGATGCATCAATAAATCTACCAAACCGTGCTGATAATCCAAAAAGGTATCGGATAGTTGGGTTCTTTTTTGTGCAGATTCACCTCGAGCAGAACGAGTCGATTTTCGAATAACCGTAGGCACGACGATACCTGCTAAAAACATACATACCCCTAAAATTATAATCGCTTTATGAGCAAAAAACGAAAGAAAAATTGCGCCACAAATCAGGACCATAAAAAATGCCAGTGGCAAGGAAACAGCACGCAAATAAAAATATTGCAAGACTTCAATATCTAAAAGCATACGCCTATAGAACATACCTTCCGTGTAACCGATTAATCGATCTGGCACTAAGTTTTCTAGCTTTTTATATACACGAACCCGAAGTCCGCCTAATATCCGGTAGGCAATACTGTGATTTAAAAGACGCTCTATATAGCGTAAAAGCGCCCGGGCAATCCCAAAAAAACGCACACCAGTTATAAGTGTCATTAACCATAAAAGAGGTGGCATAAGAGCTGCCTTTGATAACAAAACCGCAGATGTGGCTAGTAATCCCATGTTTGCACAAATAGTAAAACCAGAGAGCATGGCACCTAAAAAAACCCAACCACGATACGGCTTTAAAAGCGAAAAAAGCCATTTTACATTTTGAGGATTCATGAGTTTTCTCCTTTCACTAAATTATAATAATAATTTTTCTGGGCTTTTAGTTGCCCTGGTTTACCTTGTTCTACCAAATGCCCTTCGTGAAAAACAAGAATCCGATCGACCTGCTCTACTGTGGTAAGACGATGGGCAATAATCAAGGACGTCTTTTTTCTGAGAAGATTATTTAAAGCATTAATGACATTTTGTTCGCTTATAATGTCTAAATTATCCGTCACTTCATCTAAAAATAAAATTTCTCTAGCTTCATAAAATGCTCTTGTCAAGTAAAGTAATTCCTGTTGACCACCTGAAAGCTCAATTCCACCTTGCCCTACAAGTGTATCTAACCCCTGAGGACAATTCAAAATACTCTCACTTAATCCGGTTTCTTGGGCTAGTTTTTCTATTCGTTTCTTTTTAGTCTGATCTAAATTAGCTTCCATTGCAATATTTTCACTAATACTCATGCCAAATAAATAGGGCTTTTGGGGCACATAAGAAATACGTGATTGCCAATGTCCTATTTGGCCGTCATGCATATCCTTTCCATTAATTAAAATGCGCCCTTTGGTAGGCTTTATTAATCCTAAGGCAAGCTGCATGATTGTTGACTTTCCACTACCACTTTGTCCCACCATCGCTAAAGATTCACCAGCCTTTAATCTAAAGTTAATATCTTGTACTGCATAAACCTTGGTCTCAGGATAACGATAAGATACATTTTCAAAAGTAAGATCTGAAAAAGAAAATGACTCGTCCTTTATTTTTAGAGTTAATTCTTCTGATACATTTAAAAAAGCATATATATCTGTCGCTGCAGCTTCTGCATCTAAACTTACATGAAAATATGATCCTAGGCTGCGCATCGGTTTATAATACTCTGGAGCTAATAACAAAGTAAACAAAGCAATTTGATAATTCATTTCCCCTGAGACTAGGCGTAGACCTAAACTCACTGCAACCAAAGCAATGGAAATAGTTGCAATTAGTTCTAGAGCTAAAGATGAAATAAATGCCCAGCGTTGTACGCGTAGAGTCGATACCCGATAGGCCTCACTAATCGCTTCAATTTTATTTCCCTGCTCTTCACTTCGACCTAATACAACGAGGGTTTCTAGTCCACGCAGTACATCTTGAAGATAGCCTGAGAGCTGAGTAATTAGTCTCCACTGGCGTTCACTTGCATTTTTCGTCCACTTCCCAATAAGTATCATAAAAAACGGTATTAATGGTAAGGTTAAGAAAAAAATCACAGATGCAATATAATCAAGAGGAGAAACCACCAGTAAAAAAAGAGTTGGAATTAATAGTGACTTTATTAACTGAGGTAAATAACTACGAAAATAAGTTTCTAGGGTATCTACACCATCCAATAACATACTAAGCATGGCCCCGCTCTGTTTCTTTTCCATATAACTAGGGCCAAGTAGAGCTACCTTCTGAATGATACGAGATCGTACATTTTTTTGAATTACTCCAACTAGCTTTTGAGCATATAAATCATCAAAATAGTCAGTAATCATGCGTAAAGTAAGTACTACTACAGCTTGGATAAAAATCGGCTTTAAAACTTTAATCCCAATATTATCTAAAAATGCATTTTGAATAATTTTAGCGATTAACCAATACTCCCACAATAACAAAAATGCCGAGAAAACTGATAGAAAGACAGATACAAAAAATAAACGTGGTGTTTTTTGTATTTCACTTATTAAATTCCGATTTATCATGAGTTCACCTCCAAAACTGGATTCTTCGTATCTAACATATCAAAAAAGCAGGCTGCCAAAGATAGCCTGCTTTCTCTATTCCTTAATAATGTAAATCATTTTTTGTTACGCGTTTGCGGAACACGTAAAATGACCAAGTTTGATATGCCAATACTATTGGCACTAAGGTAAGTGCAATGAAGGTCATCAAGCGAAGTGTCTTCGGCGATGAAGATGCATTGTAAATATCCAGGCTCCATTTTGGATTTAACGTGGATATCATAATATCTGGGAAAATTCCAGCAAAAACTGTCGCTGTGGTACAAACAATTGAAAGGCCAATGGTAATAAATGCAAAGCCTGCCTTCCCACTATGATTCTTCCAAACTGACAAAATCATCATAACAGCAGCCGCGGCGCAAAGAACCATTGCCAGTGTACTATTAAAAATATCCGATACGAAAAAAGCATATACTACCCACAGCACAGTTGCAACAATCATAGCAAGGCCTAGTTTCGGCGCCAATGGACGCAAACGGTCTAAAATTTTCTGTTCTCCAACTTTTAATTGCAAGTATGTAGCTCCATGGTATAAAAATAATAAGGCAAAAACAACACCGCCTAAAATGGTAAAGGGCGTCAATAGTGTATAGAAGCTTCCGGAATATTGCATATCGGCATCTATCGGTACCCCCGTCACCAAATTACTCACAGCTACGCCCCACAAAATTGCTGAAAGAATAGAGGAAATTGCAATTATAGCATCCCAGTTCTTACGCCATTTCAAAGAAGGCTGTAAGCTCCGAAATTCTATTCCAGTTGCTCTAAAGATTAAAGCAACTAAAATTAAAAACAGCGCGATGTAAAAACCGCTAAACATGGTTGCATAGACATGTGGAAAAGCTGCAAATAATGCACCACCTGCCGTAATCAGCCATACTTCATTTCCATCCCAAAAAGGACCAATAGTATTTAAAACAACTCGGCGTTCGTCATCATCTTTACCTAAAAACGGAATCAAGGCTCCTACCCCATAGTCAAACCCTTCCAAGAAAAAGAAGCCAATGAATAAAACTGTGATCAATAAAAACCACAAAATATTTAAATCCATAACGAACCCTCCTCCTTGGCTATCGGTGCTTTTGCTTCCTCATCTACACCTTTTGCAAATTTTACTAACAGTTGAACATCAATGACTGCTAATATCAAATATATGAGGGTAAAACCAACCATCGATAATAAAACCATCTGACTAGAAACCACAGTGGATACCCCATCTGCAGTTTTTTGTAATCCAAATACAATCCACGGCTGACGGCCCATCTCTGTAATCAACCAGCCAAAAGAATTGGCAAGATACGGTAGTGCTATCGCAGGTGTCAAGAGCATCAAGAATTTATGCACCCATCCACCACTTAACATCTTATTTTTAAATGCAATAAATACAGAAACCATAGCAAGTAAAACCATAATTGATCCAGCAGCAACCATAATTCTAAAACTCCAGAACATGGTTACTACATCAGGAATATAATTTCCACTACCATATTCTTCTTCATATTGCGCCTGAACATCATTAATGCCCTGTACTTCCTTAGTAAAGCTATTAAATGCCATAAAACTAAGTGCATAAGGAACCGCTATTTCATGATTATTGGTTCTATTTTCCACATCAATACTTGCCCATAGTGCTAATGGTGCTTTTTCAGTAGTTTCCCATAGAGCCTCCATCGCAGCCATTTTCATTGGCTTTTCCTCTGCTAAAAATTGACCTTGGAAATGGCCTATACTAGCCACTGCTAAAGAACCAATTAAAGCTGCCACTGCCGCTAACTTAAAAGACGAACTGAAAATGGATTCATCCTTATGTTTCACCAAATGATACGCACTAATACCGAGCATAAAAAATGCAGCTGTTGATACACCTGCAGTAAAAGTATGGCCAAACTGAGTAAAAACATAAGGATTAGTGACTACCTCAAAAAAACTATCCATTTCAACACGGCCATTATTTAAAACATAGCCAACAGGGTTTTGCATAAATGAATTTGCTACTAAAATCCAAAAAGCAGATAAGTTTGTCGCAATGGCAACGAGCCAAATACTAGCCAAGTGCACCTTTTTCGGTAGCCGATCCCAGCCAAAAACCCAAACCCCCAAAAAAGTAGATTCCACAAAAAAAGCAGCTAACGCCTCAATTGCTAGAGGTACACCAAAAATATCCCCCATAAATCTAGAATACTCAGACCAGTTCATACCAAATTGAAATTCTTGCACTAAGCCTGTCGCAACGCCCATGATAAAGTTAATTATGAATAGCTTTCCCCAAAACTTGGCCATCGTTTTGTACTTTAGATCATTCGTGCGATAGTATTTTGTATGAATAATTGCTAGTAGTATGGATAAACCCAAAGTCAATGGTACAAATAAAAAATGATACACTGTAGTAATCCCAAACTGCCACCTTGCAAGTAATAAAGGATCCATAAACTTCCCCCCTCTTTAACATATTTTTTAAAAATGTCTTAATCTTATAGAAATTATAGGTAAAATTTTCAGGTAGTGCAATAAGTTTCTTAACACCCATAAAAAACCTACTTATATGTATACAGAATATAACAAATAAGTAGGTTCTTATTACTCTTCTATCCTTATATGTAGCACTTTAAATACAGATAAGAAATCATTTACGTGGTGTTTTGCCCCCGTATGCGCCCATTGTTATGTTTACTGAATTGCCTGTGATTCTTTTATTATTGATTTCGTTTAGTAATAAAGCTCAAAAAAGAATTTACCTGTTTTTCTAAGTATGGATAGCTTTCTTTCAGTGTCAGCTTATTGTCGCTGTCAAGTTGTTGCATAACATTTGGTATAGTGAGACGCGGCACATTCATAACATCCATATTCAATAAACTTATGAGTGTAACAAGATGGTCCTGGGCTATGCTAGTTCCGATCATAGAGGGAGAAATCCCGCTTATAGCGGCCGGTTTCCCTGCCAGAACCTGCCGCTCTTGATCGCTAATCGGGCGGGATAGCCAGTCGATCAGGTTCTTTAAAACGCCCGAAAAAAAGTGATTGTATTCAGGTATGAAAAACCATATACCATCTGCAGACTTCACTTCATTACGAACGCGTTTGACAGCCTCTGGTGCGGGATATTCAATGTCCTGATTCATTAATGGTACGTCTTGATATTCAAGTAGTTCAAAATCAGCTCTATCCCCAATAATTTCTTTTGCTGCTAATGCCAGCTGACGATTATAGGATTCTTTTCGCAAAGAACCCACAACAGCTACTATTTTTATTTTTTTCAATATGATGCACCCCTCTCTATGATATTATTCTCAATAAGAAATCTTATCTTGTATAAAAGTACCTTTCTTCAAATCATCAAAAGCCTTATTCAATTCTTCCTTAGTATTCATGACAATAGGACCACCCCAAACTACTGGTTCGTCCAGTCGTTTTGAACTTATGAATAAAACCTGTGCTTTTTCATCTGTAGCCTTTATCTCTACTTGATCACCTGATGTAAGTTTTACCGCTGTCTTTTCCTTTACCAGATCACCTCCGATATATGCATCCCCTAACAGGGTAAACACCATGACAGAGCAATCATTTTCAGTATTCATCACAGTTGATGCATTTGGGTTTATGTGTAAATCGTAATAGTTAAGCGGAAGATATTTGCCCATATATCCTTTGCTTCCTTCAAATTCGCCCGCCAAAAGTCTTAGCTTACCCCAATCAAACTCTAATTCCAAAATTTCTGAGTTTTTAATGCTGTGATAAGCCGGAGGAGCCATTTTGTCCTTCGCCGGAAGATTCAGCCAAAGCTGCACACCAAGCATTCGCTCAGAAGCCGGTAATTTTTCTTCATGCATTATACCAGAACCCGCTGTCATCCACTGGACTTCTCCATCACCAATCGTATCCTCATTTCCTAAGCTATCCTTATGAGTCATAAAACCACGATACACATAACTGATTGTCTCGATACCTCTGTGCGGATGCATGGGAAATCCCGCTGTATAATCATCTGGATCTGTGCTATCAAAGGAATCAAGCATTAAAATCGGATCATATTCCTGTACAGTTCCATTTCCTAAAACCCTAACCAAGCTCACTCCAGCTCCGTCCTGTGTTCCAAACCCTTTAACCTGTTGCTTAATTTTTCTTTCCATAATCATAACCTCCATCCTATTTATTCACATTAGATTTTACTGTCCATCAATCGGCAAGATGCGCCGTCAGTATATGGCTGTTATTTTTTGCTTTCTAGGTAGATTATACATGGAGGTTATATATTCCTTCTCTTCTTCCTTGTTTTTATACTTTTCATATTTTAAAATGTCCAAGTATCCTATTATTATCAACGGCATTTTAAAATCCCATAAAACCTTTAATCAAAAAATACATAACCAAAACCAAACTTAAATTCTTGTTATATTTTTAGTTATTATACATAAAAAAACCTACTTAAATGTATACAAAGTATAACAAATAAGTAGGTTCTTGTTACTGTAAAACCATCTTTAGACTTATAAGATTAAAATTAAGATTAAATCTTATAAGTCCTTAGAACACTGGCGGCTCGTCCTCAGTTAAAACTTCGTCCTTTGCCTCTGTGCCTTGAATGCTTTGGTTACTTCGATTATTCATCGTTGTTCCCTCCTACATTCAGATTGATTTTACAATAATATTATGTGCAGAATTTCGGGTTTTATACTCTTGATTTATTTATCTCTTTTTGATATAAATCTATTTTTTAACCTGAAAGTATATCAGCAAATAGCCTTTCTAGAGAGACTGGTATTACCCTACAATATAAAGATAGGTATCTATACTATTAGATACTGCCTTTTCTATAACTTTTATAAAATCACTATAATCGCCTGTTACGCTTGCCTTTTCTAATGCATTCATATACTCATCTCTAGCTTCTATTTTTATTACACAAACAGGGTATCCATTTCTCATTAATATAAGATTAGTAAGAAGCCTTGCACTTCTACCATTACCATCTATAAATGGATGTATATAAGTATATTTGTGATGAAACATTGCTGCAAGCTCTATGGGGTGTAATTTTACTTTATTTTCATTATACCAATAAATCAGCTCTCTCATTTGCTCCTCAACTAAAAAGTTTTCAGGTGGTCTATGCTCACTACCACTTATTAACACATTAACATTTCTATAAACACCTGCATTTTCATTATTTATACTTTTTAAAATTATATAGTGAAGATTTTTAATAACTGTTTCTGTAATATTTATATCTTTTCTCACTATATCTTCTATATAATCTATAGCTTCTTTATGATTTATAACTTCTAAATGTTCCTTTAATGTTTTTCCTTTTCCTATTGTAATTCCATCTTCAAGTACTACTTTTGTCTCTGTTAATGTCAATGTATTTCCTTCTATAGCATTAGAATTGTATGTTAGCTCTACATCATAATATTTTTTTAAGTTGTTTATTGCAATTTTTGAAAAAGGTTTTTTACTATCTAAAAGTACTTTCTGTTTATCTATTTCTTCAAACATAGTTTTCACCTCTTAGCTTTCTTTTCTCGTTAATGCTAGCAGTCAAACATATTAATTCGCCATTCTGCCTATTAATATTTGTTTGGAATTTATATTTTCCTTTGCCCTCAGGGCAAAAAATTGCTAATCCATGCTGATTGTTTTTAGCGTTATACCCACTTATAATATATCCACTTCAAATTCAATTTCATCGATTTCAGGATTATAAATATAATATCAATCCTAAATTCGTTCTTCCTGATGCTAAATTTAGTAGTGACTGTAAATATTCTTTTTTAACTCCATGACCTAATTGATTAATAACGGATTCATCACAAGACATTTCCATATCTTTGCCGCTCAACCAAAATGCAATCCAAACTAAGGGATTAAACCAATGAATACATAAAGTCAGATAACTTAAAAATCTACTAACATGGTCAAATCTCTTTATGTGTGTTTGCTCATGTAGCACTATATAATCCTTCTCAATTTCTGACAAATATGAAGGTAGATATATCTTCGGCTTAATCAAACCTAAGACAAAAGGTGTTTCCACATTATCTGATCGGTAAATATTATCCTTTTCAAGGTTTGCATGTTCTAATTTACTTTTAATCCTTTTAAGTGATAGCATTCCATACATTAATAGAACAGCAATTCCAAAAATCCAAAGCAATGATCCCAAAAAGACCCAACCTGCATCGGATTCACACTAGCACCTATATCAGCAACTGTTAGCGAACCGCTGATAGATTGTTCAGCCTTGGTTATGCCTGTATTAATATTAGGCGTTGGTTCTAATAAAATATTGTTAGAAATGGGCGTAGGATTGATTGGGATTAAGCTCAAAACACTTTCGAATGTAATAGGGACAATAAGTCTAATGAGAACAACTGCCCACAATATGTACGAATACTTTTTTGGTGCTTTCTTAAGAAGCAATCTTGTTACTAATATGAACATAATAACTATGCTTCCTATATAACTCATATTAATGACTTGTAAAAACATTTTCTCCAACATCCTACACCTCCCTTTTGTATCCATCAATTAATTGTTGAATTTCTTCAATCTCTTTATCACTTAACTTTTTTCGCCTAGTAAATGCTGCTAAAAATCTTGGCAAGGATCCTTTGAAAGATTCTTCTAAAAATTCTTCTCCTTTTTCTGCTAGAAAATCGTCTTTTCTAATTAAGACTTTAACCGTTCCATTTTCATTTTTAAATATACCTCTTTCACAAAGGCGTTTTAGCATGGTATATGTTGTCGTTCTTTTCCACTCGAATACCTCAGTACATATCTCAATCAGATTTCGAGTTTTAATAGGGGCTTTATCCCAAATAATATCTGCAAATCTCTGTTCCATTTCACCCAGTTTATATTTTTCCATAAGAAAACCTCCCATGTCTAATGTCCTTAGACAATTTTAGTCTAATGCCGTTAGACTAAAAAGTCAATATATAAAAAAATTACAGACTTGTTATGCCTGCAATCCTTTGATTGATATCTAATAAAGCGATAGAAATATAGATAAGACCAAACCATTTATAATAATTCTACTCTAAAGGCAACAATTCTCTTATTACACATAAAAAACCTACTTAAATGTATACAAAGTATAACAAATAAGTAGGTTCTTATTACTGTAAAACCATCTTCCAGACTTATAAGATTAATATTAAAATTAAATCTTATAAGTCCTTAGAACACTGGCGGCTCGTCCTCAGTTAAAACTTCGTCCTTTGCCTCTGTGCCTTGAATGCTTTGGTTACTTCGATTATTCATCGTTGTTCCCTCCTACATTCAGATTGATTTTACAATAATATTATGTGCAGAATTTCGGGTTTTATACTTAAAATCTATATACCTTTGAATAATTTATTAATACACATTTGAACCTCATTTTATATTGCAGTTAATAAATCCATTTTATATTTTCGCAACCTTAAAATACGTAATAATCAAATTTTCTCCATGTATTTAATAAATATTCTTACTTAACTCTATATGAAGCATATATATGCCTTAATCCAACTTAATTAGCTCCTCTATTTTCCATTTCTTTTAGAGATGTTCCATTTTCTGTTTTCCACTCTACAAGCCCATTTGCATGGCCACCAATAACAAAAGCTGCAGCATATGAAGGGCTGTTAAATAATACGTTTTCTTGTAAGATGCCTAATTCATCTATTTTTGCTTTTAACCTACGTTCCTTTATTCCTGGTGGAATACTTGCAGAATCAATAGTTTCAATATGGCTTCCCTTTAAAAGAACAAAACCTTCTATTGTCTGCTTGCAACTTGCCTCAATTAACTTCCCACTTTTACTACTTTTCCTCTTCATAAAAAGTGTTAATTCCTCATCCTCAATTGCTTCTTTTATTTTTGGTATTCTAGAATTATCGGCTAAACCTTCAAATAATTTATGTCCTAAAGTTCCCATTACAATCTTAGCATAATCTATAAATTCTTCTAGTTCGCTTTCTTTTTCTTCTGTTATATTCCCCATAGTAGGGTCAATGCTGTTTTTAACTAAATAGCGACCCGCTTCTGTTGCAATTCCAACAAAACGATTCTCAAGATAACTAATTTCTGTCGGACCAAAAGAGTTATTAGAAGTTGTAAAAACAATAGCTTCTGTCCAATAATCCTTGTCGGGGCTTCGTTTATGTTCTACTAATCTACACAGAATTCCGTCTCCATTTTTACGAATTCCTGCCTGCCCTATATAAACGATATTTTCTCCCGTCTGATCAGAAGTCCCAAAAAGAAAATAGACACCACTTTGCTTAAGATCATCCCGCTCTTTACATTTATCTAGTTCTGTTCTAGGTATTTTATATGCAACTCCTGTCCAATTAGCGAGAGTACATTTTATCCTTCCAACAGCTGTTCCATCCATTAGAAACAAATTAATACTTTTACCACGTACCGCCAAACTTGTCACCCCTAAATTTATCAACTATCAATAGAAAAAATTCATTTAACAATTCAATATTTATATATTATATTTCATCCTGACTAATTTCCAATTTTTTTAAGAGATCATCTTGAGCGATGAATTCACCTTAAAACTTACTCTCTTCTAGTAGTAAGTGATCTTCTTCCGATATATATTCATACTCTGATTCATTTATTTTACTCCATATGTTTTAGCTTTCTTTAAACTTTAAAAACTCAACCATATCATAACCGTTTTAATATTTTCTGGTTTTAATTCATCTTTTAATATTTGTTCATTTTTTTTGCTAGGGTCATCTTTATCCCACCTAATTACAATTACTTATATTAATATTATATCATTAATAATGTATATGTTATACAATTCTGTACTTTATATATACTTAATCACATTTATAACATTCTCTTCCTTTCCACGTAAATCTTCCACTTTCGCGCATAATATAATAGCACACTAAGTGAAAATGTATATCTATAGCCTCAACCCCAAAATGTTTATTAAGCCTGGTCTACTCTTGAAAGATAAAAAATAAGGTTTCCATCAATCAGTGATTGTTACCGAAAGTCTGGAAACCTTTTATATCAAGCTATTTACAGCGTGTTTAGTTATCTTTGCGTGACATCAATACAACCGTCTCCACATGCCTTGAGAGTACAATAAAGATGTCATGGGTATACAGTAACCCCTTGGCGGAAGGTTGTTTCTACGGATTTTGCTCCTTTTAACCTTTTACATAATGCTATAAAATTGCAAACAATAAAGCCTTCAAATGTATTTCAACACTTGAAGGCTTTATTGGATACAATTTTAATTGTTTGCTTCTTTTTTAAGTTCTAGTACTTCTTCTTTGGTTAGGTCTGTAGCTTATGCTATTTGTTCTATTGGCAATCCTGTACTTAGCTACTGCTTTGCTTCCTCTTTCCACACCTTTTTCTATACCACGCATTTAATTAAATAAGGTTATTTACAGTAATCATTAAGTGTAATATTGCTTTGATACAGCTTTTCATATTGCTTCTAAATAGTTTTGTGCTATGTATCGCAGCCACTGTATAGCAATCAATAGTTCCATCCTTAAATGTTTTGTTTGCCTTAACTTTTTAACAACAATTTTCAGTGCATTAGTATAATAATCCTTTAGTTTTTAAGCTATCTCTGATATTATAACTGATTTGGATAATCATTCCTTTTTACTGTCCGTAGACCCAACATATATTTAGTACTTGTAATATTAAAACCACCAGAGTGATTTTATATAGTAAATCCTTTTATCATCATAACTCACTGGATATACACTTAAATCCAAATGTTCAACATGTCTTTTAATAGCTTCCATCATATCACTGTAGTTTAATTCTTCAACAGTTTTTGATGACACGCAAAAATCCCTTGATATCTAAAACCTCTATCAGAAAACAGCCTGTCAACAAAGTCTATTTTTATCTTTTCTGTTTCAGATATATACTCAAAATAACACTTCTCTTTCACATCTTCTACATATTTACCAGAATATAAATCTAGAGCCATTGACCATTACTTCATCTTGCTGATATTGATACTGATATCCAAGATTTACATTTTGGCTTAGGGAGTGGCTTTCTTGTTGTGTATAGGGTAAGCAATCTAACACTAATACGCAGAAATATTGGTGTTAGCAGCAAAAACGCTTCCCTTGCGTTAAGGGGGCAGTGAAGTTCTTTGTGTTAATAATTTTACGCAATAATTCTTGCACCTCAATCTCAATATACGGAGTATATTGAGATTGAGATTGAAAAGAAAACAGTTTGTTTTTCAACAAACTATAAAAATTGACCATATCTTCTTATATATAATTTTTTTAGTAGCGTTACTAATACCATATAAGCTAATATTGTAGTTGCTAACCATAAAAAGTATATTGGTGGCATGGCTGCCATCCCCATCATTTTACCAAAAGCTGTATATGGTATAATTGTACCTATTGAGATTGCTATTGTTGTTAAAGTCAGCACTGGTAAAGATGCTCGACTTTGAATAAATGGTATCTTTGGAGTTCTTATCATATGAATAACTAAAGTTTGAGACCATAATGACTCTACAAACCATCCAGCATTAAATAATGACATAAATAATATATTATCCACACCTGGTGCACCATAAGCCCCACCACAAACTGCTGGACATATAACGAAGAACATTAATAAATAAGTTGTAATATCAAATACTGAGCTTGTTGGTCCTATAAAGCGCATAAAACTTCCGATTGAAGAAGCATCCCACTTACGAGGTTTCTTTAGATATTCAGTATCTACATTATCCCATGGAATTGAGATACAAGATATATCATATATAAGATTTAAAACTAGTATTTGAACAGGTAACATTGGTAAAAAAGGTAAAAAGGCACATGCAACTAATACACTAAACATATTTCCAAAATTAGAACTTGCAGTCATTTTAATATACTTAATGATATTTGCAAAAGTTTTACGCCCTTCAATTACGCCTCTTTCAAGTACCATTAAATCCTTTTCTAGTAGAATGATGTCAGCAGATTCTTTTGCTATATCAACTGCGGTATCAACAGAAATGCCTACATCAGCCTTTCTCATTGCAGGAGCATCATTAATTCCATCTCCCATAAATCCTACAACATGTCCGTTACTTCTTAAAACTGATACCACCCTGGATTTTTGTTGTGGTGATAATTTCGCAAAAATATTAGTTTCCTCAACAGAAATTTTAAGATCTGCATCAGTCATAGTTTCAATATCAGAACCTAAAAGTATATTATTTGCATTGATGCCAACTTTGTTACATACATATCTTGTTACTTTCTCATTATCACCTGTTAGCACTTTAACCTCTACTCCATATTCATGCAAAGCTTTTATTGCATCCGCAGATGTTTCCTTAGGTGGATCTAGGAAACCTATATAACCCATCAGCACCATGTCAGATTCATCTTTAATAGAGAATACTCCCTCTGGTGATGGATTTGTTTTTTGAGCTACTGCAACAACTCTCATTCCATATGCATTAAGCTCATCAACAGTTTCAAGAATTTCATTCTTTATTTCATCAGTAAGCTCTTCTACATTTCCTTTATATTCAGCAAATCTACATATTGCTAGCATTTCTTCTACTGCACCCTTTGTAATAAGCTGAGTTTTACCATTTTTATCTTCTAGCACTACTGACATTCTACGACGGGTAAAATCAAATGGAATTTCATCTACCTTTTCATACATTGTATTTAAGTTTGAAAACCCTTCTTCATCGCCATGTTCAAGTATTGCTACATCAAGTAAATTCTTAAGTCCAGTTTGAAAATAACTATTTAAATAGCCATGTCTTAATACTCTTATATCTTCATTACCACTAATATCAAGGTGACGTTCTAAAATAATCTTATCTTCTGTAAGTGTTCCTGTTTTATCAGTACATAAAATATTCATAGCTCCAAAATTTTGTATTGCATTTAAATTTTTCACTATAGTTTTACGTTTAGACATCATTACTGCACCTTTTGCAAGGTTTGTAGTAACAATCATTGGAAGCATTTCTGGTGTAAGTCCCACTGCAACTGATAATGCAAATAAAAATGCTTGAAGCCAATCTCCTTTTGTTACTCCATTAATTATAAATACAACTGGAACCATGCACATCATAAATCTTATTAATAACCAGCTTACTGAATTAACTCCTTTATCAAAGCTTGTTGCTTCTCTTTTTTCAGTAATTGCATCTGCCATAGTTCCAATACATGTATCATTTCCAGTGGTAATTACAACCGCCATAGCTATACCACTAATAACATTAGTTCCCATAAATGCTAAGTTTTCAAGTTCAAGAGGGCTTAATGATTTTTTTGCTCTTGTAGCTTGTGGTAATTCACTAAATTTTTCTACTGGTTCTGACTCTCCTGTCATAGAAGATTGACTAATAAATAGATCCTTAGAATAAATGATTCTCACATCGGCTGGAATCATATCACCAGCAGTAAGCTTGATAACATCTCCTGGAACAATATCTGATATAGGAATTTCAACATTATTTTCATTACGAAAGACAGTAGCTGTAGTTTTAATCATTGCCTTTAACTTTTCCCCAGCCTTATTTGATCTACCTTCTTGAATAAAGCGAAGAGCACCACTTATTGTAACCATTGTAACTATAATAATAGCAGTTATTAAACTTCTATCCTCTGGAGCTGCAATTATATAGTCTGTAAAGAAAGAAACCATTGCAAGTATTATAAGAACTACAGAAAATGGGTTAATAAATGCACTAACAAGCTTTTTGAGCCATGTCACTTCATTACTGTAATTTATTTCATTATGTCCATACTCATTTATTCTTTCTTCGGCATCTTCCCCTGTAAGTCCTTTACTATTGGTTTTAAGTTCTTTGAACATATTCTCTTCTTCAAGCAATCCAAATTGAAGTAAGTTTTCAAAGATTTTATCTTTCTTTTTATTTTTTTCTATCATTGCTGAGTTTGTTTTATTTTCAGTTATTTTAAATTTCATTTTCACACCCTCCTAAATAATTAAAATTGATTATGTTATAGGATATGAGAATAGATAAAAACAAGGCATATAAACTATAAATTCATAGTAGCAAAATGACTTAATTTCTTTTTTACTTTTAAGGTATATATTTAGGGAAAATAAACAAGCAGTAAGATGGCTGCGTATTTGAAAATTCTTAATATACTCCACCACATATACATATATTATCCTATATTGTTTCAAAAAATATTCACCCTTAGGGTAATCATCTATTCCCATATGACTACTGCCATCTTCCACTTGTTTTCACCTCACTTATTAATATAAAAAATCACCTAAATAAGAAAAATCCAAATTACTTAGATATTCTTATATCCCTGTGAACAACACCATTTTCATGAAGATATCTTTAAATTTTAATTAGCTTAATTCCTACTTCAAAAAATTCTTCATGCAAAAATTTATGTTTATACTTAAAAAGCATATCTTTTACAGTACATTCATGTTTAAATTCTAAAACATATAGTATCTTTAAGTCAAATTTGTTTTATTTTTTTATATATTTCACAACCTTTATTAATTCATACCAAATAACCGAAGCTATTGCTATCACAACAGCTATAATTAATTGATTTAAAGATAAAGGTGCAAGCTTCAAAGAACCACTTAGAGGTGTATATAACATTACTATTAATCCAATAATTGTTCCTAAATTAACTGCCAACATTACCTTATCCTTTATAAGTCTCATAAAAGATTTAATTGCAAATTCTGAATTAGAACTATTAACTTGAACTAATAATACATTAGCTAACAATATAATAGTGAGTCCCATTGCCCTTGCAATAGGCGCATTGTCTGGAAACTGCTTTAAAAATGCAAAATAGGTTCCAAAGGATGCTCCAAATATCACAAAGCCTTGCATCAAACTTTTGAAAAGTATTTTTGCTGTTAGCAGTTTTTCATTTGGATCACGTGGTGGTCGTTCCATAATATCCTGTTCAGCTGGCTGCCTTTCTAATACAATGGAACAAGTAGGGTCAATTACCAGTTCAAGTAAAACAACATGCAATGGAAGTAATAGAAGACTTGCAGGACTTATCCCCAATAAAGGAGCAAATAGTGAAGAAAGTGCAATAGGAATATGAATAGTGAATACATATCCAACTGCTTTTCTGATGTTATCATAAATTCTTCTACCATCCTTTATTGTATCAACAATAGTAGAGAAATTGTCATCAAGCAAAATTAAATCCGCTGCTTCTCTTGAAACTTCTGAACCACGTTTCCCCATAGCAATACCTATGTCTGCATATTTAAGAGCAGGAGCATCATTAACACCATCACCGGTCATTGCAACTATTTCTCCATTTTCCTTAAAGGCTTTAACTATCCTCATTTTATGCTCAGGTACAACTCTAGAAAAGACGCTTACATCTTTAACTCTTTCACGAAGTTGTTCGTCACTCATTTTATTAAGATCATCACCAGTAATAATTTTATCACTGTTTGGCATATTAATTTGCTTTGCAATAGAGCTAGCAGTGATTCCGTTATCTCCTGTTATCATAACTACACGAACCCCAGCTTTGGTACAAGTTTTAATATCTTCTTTTACTGATTCTCTTGGAGGATCTGCAAGACCAACCATTCCACAAAGCTGTAGACTACATTCCATAAGTGTATCAGGTATATCATTTTTGCTATTTAACAGCATTTGTCCTACTGCAATAACACGAAGACCTTGAATAGACATTTCTATTATTTTGTTTTCTGCTATTTTTCTATCCTCAGCCGTTAATTT
Organism: Desulfonispora thiosulfatigenes DSM 11270; assembly: GCF_900176035.1. Lineage (NCBI taxonomy): Bacteria > Bacillati > Bacillota > Clostridia > Eubacteriales > Peptococcaceae > Desulfonispora > Desulfonispora thiosulfatigenes. Next base: position 132,587 of record NZ_FWWT01000005.1, read on the forward strand.
ACATATTGTTAAAATATGCTCAGGTGAACCTTTTGCTACAACTACAATATTATCTCCATTTTTCCAAACGTGACCCATCATTTTCAATTCATCAGTAAAAGCATATTCTTTTATAAGCTCTCCGCCAAAAAGAGTATCTCTTGTAATTCCTTGTTTTTCACAATAGGATATCATAGCCTTTTCCATTGGGTCATAGGCATCCGGTTTACAACCCATCCCCATTACCTGAGTCAATTTTTTTGAATCACTTATTAAACTCCAAGTATCTGTAACTGTCATTTGATTCATTGTTATTGTACCTGTTTTATCAACGCAAAGAACAGAAACAGCACCTAGAGTTTCTACTGATGGTAATTTTCTAACAAGGGAATTTTTCTTAGCAAGTCTCCAAGCTCCCATTGATAGAAATATTGTTAGAATAACTGGAAACTCTTCTGGTATCATTGCCATAGCAAGAGTTACTCCTGATAAAACACTTTCTATAATCCTATCAATAAGGCTGTGATCTGGTATATTAAAATACGTAACAACTCCAACAAAAACAAATAAAACTGCTGCCATTCCTGCACATAGTTTTACTATTTTCCCTATTTGTTTTTGAAGTGGTGTTGGGCTATCTGGAGCCGACATAACATTCTGTCCTATTTTCCCATATTCAGTTTCTGAGCCTATTTTATCTACTAATACAACTCCAGTACCTTGTGTAACAAGAGTTCCTGCGTAGCAATAGTCAGTACGCCAATAATCAGTGCTATTTTTATCTTTATTCTCTGTAGTAACTTTCCAAACTCCTTCTGCCTCTCCAGTGAGGGATGACTCATCAACACAAAGAGTACTTGCCCTTAAAACCACACCATCAGCAGGCACTTTAACACCTTCAGCGATATACATTATGTCACTAGGTACTAAGTCTGCACTATTAATTGTTTTTTCTATTCCGTCTCGAAGTACTTTGATATGCGGAGCTGATAAATCTTTTAATGCCTTTAATGTTTTATCAGTTTTCCATTCTTGAATTACCTCAATGCTAATAATTCCAACCACGAAAACAAGCATGATAGCACCATCTTTAGGTTCTCCTAGAATAAAATAGATTCCAGCTGCAATAATTAACAATAAAAACATTGGCTCGGTAATAACGTGAAAAATCTTATGCACAAAGCTTTCCTTTTTTTCAGCCACAAGTTCATTCTTGCCAAATTCTTCTTGAAGCTTTTTTGCTTCTTGAGAAGTAAGTCCTTGAAGTTCTTTGATTTCTTGTTCTGTCATAATAGTTACCTCCATTTTTTCTTATTATAAGAATATTTTAAGATAGCTCTATGGCATTGCAATTCACAGAATTGTTCTATAAATGGGTATAAAAAAACCTGTAGAACATTTCACTGTCCCACAGGTGTATAATCATCCTGCTGCCAATTAAGGCCCGGCCCCACGAACTTATAAATAAGTTCATCGCCTGCTCAGTTTGTACTGTAGATTTATATGCAGCGCAAAGAGATAATTTAATTCTAACAAGTAATTATTCCTTTGTCAATATTTATTTTTGTCAAGTTCATAGAGTCTATTGGTAAAGTATTGATTATATTTTGTTCGTTATACCATAATCTCATTTTTTTATTTCTTTAATAACATCATCTTTATTAAAGTGAGCAAGTGATCCTTTGAAACTAATGCCTAATTCTGATTTATACGATAAAGCTTCAAGAATTTTTACTTCTAACCCCAGTTTATATAGTATATACATATTATTCTCCTAAAGTAATTTATTATCCTTAGTCCATTGTTGTTATTATTATTTTATAATATACCTAAATATTTATTCTGTATTATTCGCCAAATATTCCGTTTACTTATACCCAGTAAATACACCAACATTAAAACCCTCAGCACCCTCTGAGGATTTTAGTCTTAGAATATTCAATTACTCCAGGAGCAGTAATCTATATTCCATCTTCCTTGTTACCGCCCCCGCCATTCTCATTTCCCTTAATCATAGTAATCCACAATCTGTTCCATAACAATTCCTGATTCAAACTGTATCCTCAACCTTTCGCCTTTGTTTACTTTTATGCTCTTAATTAACCTTCTTACCAACTCCTCATCAAATTCTTTTACCTGTGGTCTCACAGTCTTTAAAGTGCTGTCCATCTCCATTAGCCGTTGTTCATATCTATCTGCTTGCTTTTTCTCCTGTACGAGCCTTAATTTTGCCTTTTTCAGCTCATTTATCTCTTCTGATATCCTTTTGTATTCGTCATCAAAATCTTCTGCTACAGCTCCTTGTTTTGCGTTTTCTTCGATTAAAAATAGCATTTCTTTTTGTAAGGATTCTATTTGATCATCATATTCTGTTGGGATATCTTTGGTGGAGTATCCACCCATTACTCTTATGACATTTTCTCTGAATGCTCCTATAAAATCTCCATTGTTTTCTACTACATTATTAATAGCTGTCATTATAGCATTATGTAGTGGTTCTTCCTTTAGAGTAGGTGAATTCTTACAGCTTGCTTTTGTTCCATTTTTTAGTCTGTTTTCACATCGCCATACTGCAGATTTTTGTCCATATTTGGACCATACCTGTCGTCTGTAGGGATGTCCACATTCACTACAGACTAGAATCTCTGTTAAGGCATATTTAGAGATATGTGACATGTCACATATTGATGGCTATGTGCCTAAAAATAATATGGGACTAAGTGGTATGGGAATGGTGTAAATACAGATGTTTATTATAAATTTCGTCCCATATTATTTTAATAAATATAAATGTCCTTTAAAATATAATTAGGGCTTTTTAAAGCTACTAAATACTTTGGAGGTTTTTTATGAAAAAGAAATTAGATGAACTAACTAGTGAAGTTTTAAATGAACTTGAGGCTTCAGGTTACAGTAAATTAACAAGGGACAATTTTAGATATTTCTGGAATGGTATGGTTCGATATTTTGAGAGTAAAAACATTTATGAATTTAACTCTGAAATTGCAATGGAATATTTTGAAATTAGATGTAGCAACACAGATTTAAAAAAACGCAGTGAAAATTTTATTAAAAGAGCTATTTTAATTTTAGACCATTACAATAATTATGGCGAAATTCCCCTAAGATGCTACACTCCTATAACCAAACTGAACAATCCCAAATATATTGAAATCTTAAATAATTATGGGAAATACCTGGCAGAAGGAGAATATTCTTCCCGTACCGTTGAAGGATATCTAAGAAATGTTGTAGGGTTTATACAATTTTTAGAGGGAAATGAATATTTGTGCATAGATAAGTGGTCTGCAGAAATTATGTTTAAATATATTGAAACACTTTCAGAATTTAAAAAAGCCACTATTAAACACAAGACAGGTTCTGTAAGATTGTTTTTACGTTACTTGTATCTAGAAAATATTACAAAGGTGGATTTGTCACAATATATTGGTACCATAAGAGGAACTTATCATCAAAAAATACCATCTTTTTGGACAAAAAATGAAGTGAATCAATTACTAGCTGCGATAGACCAAAACAATCCAAACGAAAAAAGGGACTATGCTATGATTTTACTTGTAGCTAGACTGGGACTTAGAAGCAGTGATGTAAAGAAACTAAAATTTGAGAATTTACACTGGAAAGAAAATCAAATAGTTATTATACAATCAAAAACTGGTGAGCCCCTTACACTACCTCTTTTAAGAGATGTGGGCTGGGCAATTATTGATTATGTTCAAAATGCCAGACCAAAGGTAGATAATCAACATATATTTTTAAGGCATTTACCACCCTATACTGAACTTTCCGAAAGAAATCATCTTTACAAAACAATAGAAAAGTATATGATGAGAGCAAAACTTCCCATAAGTGCTAAAAAAAGAAACGGTATGCATTCTCTGAGACATTCCCTGGCAACTACCCTTATGGAGGAAAATGTACCCTTAAGCGATATATCTGGTATATTAGGGCATACTTCAGTGGATTCTACATCAATATATCTAAATGTTGATATTAATAGACTCAGAGATTGTGCTCTTGAAGTTAATAACTTGGGGGTAGACCAAGATGGCAAATTTTAATGACTTTACATTTAATAGTGGATTTGCAAGTGATATTGGAGCTTTTATTAAACTAAAACATGGATTAGGAAATATATACTATAGCCCTTCCATAGTTTTAAAATCCTTTGATAAGTTTTGTTATGAAAATTTTAAGTATGAAAATATCCTATCTAAGAATATAGTAATGGCGTGGTATCAGTTGGGAGTTGATAAATATCTAACTCCCAAAACTTTACGGTTAAATATGACTCCCATAAGCCATCTAGCAAAATATCAATGTGATAAGGGTATTCCAGCATATATCTTCCCAACTAAAAGCTTACCTCCAGAAAAAAGATATACCCCTCACATATACAGCACAGAGGAGCTTACTAGGTTTTTCAATGCGACAGATAGATGTAATATTACTCATCAAAATCCAAATAGACATTTAATAATGCCTGTGTTTTTTAGATTATTGTATTCTTGCGGTCTTCGAGTTTCAGAAGCAACTAATTTATTAACTGATAATGTTGATTTAGAAAATGGCATACTAAAGATTATGGAATCAAAAAATGATGGTGAAAGACTTGTTCCATTATCAGAAGATATGCATGAAAGATGCAAAAATTATTATCAATCGGTTCATTTCAGTAATCCACACAAATACTTTTTTCCTTCAAAAACGGATGATCCCATTAAATATATGAATATTTATGGTAATTTTCGTAGATTTTTAAGAAATGCAGAAATTTCTCATGGTGGAAGGAATAATCAAATACGAATGCATGATTTTAGGCATACTTTTGCTGTTCATTGCCTTAGAAATTGGGTACTAGAAGGCAAAGATTTAAATACTTGTTATCCTTATTTAAAAGCATATATGGGACATACATTATTTAGATATACAGCCTATTATCTGAGAATCACGGCTGAAATATATCCAATGATAGAAGAAACCTTAGAGAAACATTACCCAGATATTATTCCGTTTTCCGGAGGTGAAGAATATGAAGGTTTCTGATTTTTCTTATCACCTAACAAACTTTCTAACAACATATATGTCTGGTCAAAGAAATGCAAGTATCAATTCAATCAAAAGTTATCGGGATGCATTTAAATTGTTTTTAACATTTTGTAAAGAAGAAAAAGATATTGTACCTGAGAGATTAACCCTTTCAAAAATCTCACCACAGATTATAAAGGAATACTATGATTGGCTTGAAAAATCTCGAGGCTGCAGCATAACTTCAAGGAATCATAGAAGAACAGCAGTAAATTCATTTTTTAGATATTTACAAATTGAAGCACCTGAGCATTTATTCTTGTGCCAGAAAATACTTGCTATTCCCCAAAAAAGAACCCCTAAAACAGTGGTTGGATATTTGACACCAGAAGAAATGAAATCCTTATTAGCTCTTCCAAGTCGCTCAATTTCATCTGAAAGAAAAGAGCTTGTAATATTAACTGTACTATATGATACAGGAGCAAGGGTTAGTGAGCTATGTGACCTTAAAGTTAGGGATATTCGCCTTGAACCACCTTCAATTATCACATTGATTGGGAAAGGAGAAAAAACAAGACATGTTCCAATAATGAAAAATACTGTTTTACTATTAAAACAATATCTATCAGATTTAGGATATTCAGATACGAAAAATGTAAATATTCCCTTATTCATAAATTGCCACCATGCTCCATACACAAGAAAAGGAATTTCATATATTATTAAAAAATATGAGAATCGTGCTATTGAATCCTCAATACATCTTTCTGACTTCAAAATTACTCCGCATATTTTCAGGCATTCAAAGGCGATGCATTTATATCAGGCAGGGATTGACTTGATTTATATTAGAGATATATTAGGGCATGTTGATATTTCTACAACAGAGATCTATGCAAAAATTGATACGGAACGAAAAAGAGATGCCCTAGAAAAAGCATATCCTGAAATTACTGCATCCACACTTTCAGATTGGAATGACGATAATGATTTGATTGAAAAGTTGTCTAAATTAGTTTAATTCTATTTTAAAATATGGGACGAAGTTTTATGGAAGATGTGTGTATTTACAACATTTCGATACCACTTGGTCCCATATTATTTTTGAGCACATAGCCGTCTGAAGCTTGACCAGTTATGTCATCCTTGATTTTTTCAAGTTCTTGCGGTGTTAAGTTATCATTTAATGTAAGGACTGCCACACCCAGTAGTTCCCCATCAATCATTTCTACAAAGAATACATATTTTGAAACCTTTGCATTGACACTATCATGGTCATCATAATATCTCATGAGACCTCTTTGATTTTCTTCTGGCAGATTATCTTTTTCAATCGCCTCCATTATTTCATCAATATAATTAGTTACTTCATAATTTGACAGTTCCAGTGGTTCATCAACAGTTTCATGATAACCATATTCATTTTCTACATCGTAGGTAGTTATCTTAAGTGGCATATACAATTTCAATACTTGTTGCTCTTTTTGTTTAGGGATCACCATACCAAGGTTTTTAGATAATAGATTAGAGAGTTCTTGATTGTGCCCATGATAAACAAGGTAGCCATTCGTTGAAAATGCACCAACTTCATTTGCTATTTTCTCCCCACCATATCTTTTGAAATCTATATATTCCTCAAGATTATCATCATATTCAAAATGACCTGACTCACAAATAATATATCTGCCGTAGCTCTCAGCATCTTTAATGCCATCATAGATTTCAAATTCGTACATCGATTCTGTAAGGGCTAATATTTCATCAATTGTTTGAGGGTTTACATAGCCCATAAGTTTTTCAAAATACTTTATATCTTTATTTCCCATTTGTTCAAAGTGGTTTGCTAAATTATTTAAGGCATATATTTTAATCAATGGTGTTACATCATCAGAAATAATATTTAATATTCTCTCGGGAAAGTTATGGCTATCTACTGCAACTTCACAATCATATAAAGAAGCAGTTTCTAATCTCATCAGTGCCTTATTAATTTCAATATCAGAACAGGGAAGATATATAAATTCATTCTCGCCTTTGGCTGTTATTTGAACTGTTGCTATTTTTTCTTGCCATTGGTACGGGGGAAAGTGTCTTCCATCATATACTTGATATGGCTCATTATTATTTTTATATAAGACACCATAAGGAGTAATTGTAGAATTGGGATTATTCTTTATAACCTCCATAGCAAAGGATTCACCATCAAGTTCATCTAATTCTCTAGTTGCTACTGCTTGCTTCTCACTTAGGTATAAATCTTTACCTACTCTATTGAGATTACTAAAATCGCTGACAAGACTGTAGCAATGAGTATTAAAACTTAGATTTATTAACTCTGCCATCGTTTTAGACTTTTCAGCAAGGGCGGATGCATAAAATTGTTTTCTTTCTCTTTCAACAAATCCATCTATCCTTTTCATTAAATAGTTTAGTTCATCAATGTTACAAGTATTATCTTGAAGTATCCCTAAAAAATCTTTATTATCTGTATCTACAATATAGCAATTGGTTCCTGTAGTCATTTTTATTCCAAGTTCATTGCAGATTCCATACAGTCTTTCTTCGTCACTTGGAAACCTTACAATTTTCATCTTTTCATTAATGCTACTGGGACTTTTTATTGTAATGTCCATATCTAATACCCCCATTTTATTTAGTGATTAAAAATATATCTGCACCGTACCTTGCAATTAATGATGCATTAATTATTGCTTTAAAGGCTATATCATTAATTAAATCTTCATCAGCTATCTCACTGATTCTTATATGTTCTTTTCCTGTTGATATTGTTTTTGCTGTTTGATATAGGGCATACCCTTCAGTACTAATTTGTCTAAGATGTATCTGGCTAAAATCAAATCCATTTGCCCTTACCGTAGGTTCTGACAGCTTCCACAGCACCTCATCAGCCGTAAGAAGAAATAGAATAGAAATGTAACTTGGTGATGTATCCCTTATATCCATGTCTTGTTTCTGTAATAGATGATAGCACCTTTTCTTGTGGCTATGATTTAAAAATACTTCTCCTTTGAAGTTATTGCTAAGTAATCTTAGTCTGATTCGCAAAGTATTATTTTTTAGTCTTCCAAAGCAATCTTTCACTAAATCTTTATACTTAATTTCATTGCCATTCAGTTTTTCTTTTAAATAAAAGCAGGTACTTATATAGGATCTGTTCCTAGCATTACTTCCACAGTTATTACAATTTACAACACCTCCATCACAATTAAAATAGTTTTGAATAATTATTCCACTGTCTCTTGGTGAAAAATTTGGTGCCGCCATCATCAGTTTTTCTATTCCTTCTAGTGATGTACCATACATAAAAAGTCTTGACATTATTCTCATTCCTTTCTTTTTGTTTTGAAATAAAAAAAGCGAAGCCTATCGATCATAAGTTGATCGATGACTTCGCCTCTTTGGATTTCTGTATTTAGTTTTAGACTTTTATAAAAAAACAGCATCAAGACTTTTTTCTCAGTGCTGTTAAGGTTTTTTATTTTATTGTTTAAATAAAGGGACTCTCATTTGCAGTTATTAATATTTCTTACTTAGATATCTATAGATAATAATTCCAATTACATATTGAAATACAAACAGTCCACCTAGATATATAACAATCAAATCACTATTGTCTATTATTTCTAAACTTCCAAGTATAGAAAACACAACTATTGAAATCGATAGAACAATTATTCCTAAAATATAAGCATATCTACCTGACTTATCTCTCAGCCTTTCCTTTCTTTCATCCTTTAATTCAATATTTTCATTTTGTGTCTTTTCCATATATTTATCTTTATTTTCTGGTCTTGTCCAATAGTAATACTTCCACAACATAACTGCACCAAAAACAATACCTGTAGTTGCGAATCCACTCAATATGCTATTTAATTTAGTTTCAAATAACAATATAAAAACTAGACATGCTATTCCAATTATCAAATTTCCCAATCCAATTATAAAATTATTCTTCTTCATTCTTTTTTCCCCCTTCATAGACAAAAATTTGTTCAATTGATTTTCCAAAATAATCAGAGATAACAAATGCTAATTCTAAAGATGGATTATATTTTCCTGTTTCAATAGAACTAACTGTTTGTCTTGAAACAAGAATCGCTTTAGCGAATTCTTCTTGGCTCAATCCCTTCTCCTTACGTAGCATTTCTACTTTGTTTTTCAAGCAATAACACCCTCCTTTTATTTTGACAAGTTTCCTTTACATATAATGTACTACGTATTTATATTCTTGTCAAGGTTCCTTTACAATATTGTGGTGAGAAAAGCCTAAACTCATCTATCATAAGGTTGAGGAAGATTTGCATTTTTGTGTTTCTGTATTTAGTTTTAATTTTGTATAAAGCAAAAGCACCAAGATTTTTACACCTTGATGCTCTGAAAACCTTTATCTCTATTTAGATAATATCACAATAAAACATTTGTGTTTTTTATAGCTTATATTTTCTGTGCAACTATTAAAAATCTATGTTCAGTCCCTTGAATAACACCATCTGTCTCTAGTTTTTTTTGGAATTTACTTAAATTTTCAAAACAAGTATCGACTGAAAATCCAGGAAATTCCCACTCAATTATTTTTGCGAAATATACCAACGCACCTACATCATAAAAATAGATTGGGGTAAATACTTCTTCCGATTTTAGTATTTCAAAACCATCCATCTTCAACTCAGTAACACTATTATTCAATGTATGGTTTGGAAATTGCGGTTGGAAGTTATCTATCAGTCTACTTGATAAATCATAATCATTTTTACCGCCAATCTGCTGCGTAATAAAATAACCACCTTTTTTTAATATGCGACTCACTTCGTAAGCATCAAACGATTCATGACGGTTGATTATTATATCAAAATAATTATTCTCAAACGGTAATTTATCATCTTCATATACTTGCCTAACGGTAATTCCGAGCGGTTCAAGTTTTTCTTTACAAATCTTTACATTTGGAGGATATGCTTCGGTAACGGAAGTCAAGGCTTGAGGGTGTTTAAGAGTAAGAACAAACTCTCCACCTCCAGTTCCCATATCCAAAAGCTTATCAGTATTTTTGAGAGATGATAAGACAATCGAACGATAATTCCAAGGTAAATCCTCACTGTCCCATCTACCATCAATATATGAAAAATCCCATCCTTTGAACGCATGAGTTTCTTCGGATTTCCACTTTCTTTTTAATTCAATTAAATTCATCATAACTACCCCTTTATATTTATTATAAGCCGATAAACGGTGCAGTTAACTGATAACAAATTTATTTAATCTCGGCACAATCTGTTATCAGATTATACTAACTGCCCCGAGTAATTAATTCGTTGTATTCTCAAGACGAGTTCACCCCTTTCAAAGATTATATTAAATTCTCCCAAGTTGGAAGAATTTTCTTCATACTAAACAATCTTCATTTTCTTCATTTCTACCCTGTCATCACTTAAATTACTCTATGTCATCTATAAAACACCCCTAAAACAAGGGTCAAAAAACGGTGTTTTTCCACTCATTTTCGACCCCAAAACAGGCCTCTACCTACTACATGTTGTGTCTAAACCCTACTTTTTCGCCTCTGAGGTACTAGATGTCATCAGAATTATACTCTCAACGTGAGAAGTCAACGGAAACATGTCCACAGGTTGTACTTTTTTCACTTCATACCCACCCGCTACTATAAATTTTAAATCGCGTGCTAGAGTTGATGGATTACAGGATACATATATGATTTTCCCAGGTTTAGCCTCTACCATCGCTTGTAGGGTTTCTTGATCGCAGCCCTTGCGTGGTGGATCTACGACGATTACATCAGCACTATTTCCTTCTTCTACCCACTTAGGTAACCATTTTTCTATTTTTGCAGCTATAAATTCTGCATTAGTGACTTCATTTATTATTGCATTAAATTTAGCATCTTCAGTTGCACGGGTTACAGATTCTATTCCATATACTTTCTTTGCATGTTTTGCCATAAATAATGAAATTGTTCCTATTCCACAATAAGCATCTACTACAGTTTCTGTGCCTGTTAATCCCGCATATTCTAATGCTTTGGTATATAGTTTTTCAGCTTGCTCTGTATTTACTTGGAAAAAGGATTCTGGGGAAATTGCAAAGTCTAAAGAACCTAATTTATCTGATATTAATCCTTTTCCTTTAAGTAATTTAAATTCTTTCCCTAAAATAATCGGCCCTGGTTCAGGATTTATATTTTGGAAAAATGATGTTACTTCTGGAAACTTTTCTTCGATCAGTGAAATTATTTTATTTAATTTATTAGCTTTATTATTGGTGACAAAAATCAGCATTATTTCATTAGTTTCTTTGGATTGTCTAAAAACTATATTTCTTAAATATCCCGTTTTATCTTTTTGATTATAGACTTTTATTTGTTCATCAGTTAATATTTCTTCTAAGAATACTACAATTTCATTAATCTTTTCGCTAAATAAAGAACAATTATTTGTGCCCATTACATCATGGCTATTTTTATTATAAAAACCGAGGGTTACTTGTCCATCTTTTTTGTGAACGTGAAATTGTCCTTTATTACGATAAGCTACGGGTTCATCCATACCAATGGTTGGGGCAACTTCTATTTCAATGCCACCGATTTTTTTTAGGGTACTTTCTACTATTTCCTTTTTCATTTCTAATTGAGCATCATAGTTCATGTGTTGTAAACTACACCCGCCACAAGTATCGATTAAAGTACAATTTTCTTGGTTTCTATTTTTAGAAGCTACGATAATTTCTTTTAATACTCCTCTTGCAAAACTCTTTTTAACTTCCGTAATTTTTACTTTTACTTCTTCACCTGGGATAGCTCCTGGTACAAAGATAGCAAAATTATTTATTCTTCCAATTCCTTCTCCTTCATGAGAATGAGAATTTACAACTAGGGTATACTCTTGGTTTAATTCGACAGGCTTTACTGAATGTTTTTGCACTTATATTCCTCCTGAAAATTACATATTATATTAATGGTGATGTGAATGTATGATTTAAATAAGTTTTATGAAAATTTAACTACTATTTTATCTCGTCCAATAGATTTTACATGTGAAAATGTATATTTAGATTTAGCTACCTTTACTAATTATAAGGTTAATTTAATCCTGGAGAAAATAAATATTCCTCCTTTAGAAAATCCATTAATTGATGCTACCTTTTTAATCGTAAATTCGATGAAATCTTGTCATTTAACCCAAACTAAATTGGGCATAAATGAACTTTTAAAATCATTTCTTTTGCACATTACTCCTGATAATCAAGAAAAATGTGCTGAATGTTATAGCGATTTTTTGTATGAAATATTTCTCAATAGTTTACAAGATACTTATCCTTATACTGATTTATTATGGACCTATTTTGGGGACTGTTTTCATACGGTTGCTTTAATCTTAGTTGAAAATGGTTACATTGAAGGTTCAGATATATTTTTAAAAAAAATTGCTCTTATGGGAAAAATAGCTGCTCAAAAAGGGCTTCACACTAGTAATATTCAGCATTTCCTTCATACTCTAGAGGTACGAGCATATGAATTAAAGTTTGATGATTTGGCTAACTCAGCTAAAAATTATCGCTTTAATTTAGAAAACTAAGGAGGTATTTATGTTTTCTAAAGTTTTTTATCCCTACATAATTACTAGTATGATTAGTGGACTGTTAACTTTACTTGGTTCAGTGGGTATATTTATCTCCATTATTCTCCAACGTAAAGTTGAACGTTTGCAAGCCATATTAGAAGAATTTATAGATTTATCTAATAACAACAATATGAATTTAAGTGGTAAAATGTATAACTTAATTCAAAAATATCAAATGCACTATATCTTACCACAAAATCCACGTCGCATTATTTTAATTTATTTAAATGCAACTTTAGGTCTTGCTCTTACTTTATGGACACTTTTATACTTTTTAATTTATGAAGGACCTTTTATCTGGATTACTGTTTTTTATCTTTTACCACTAGTAGGTATTATTTTAATTATGGGGTGGTTTAGAAGACTTTTGTATTACTTAATAAGTATTGATTCTACACCACTTTTAAGTTCTATAATTCCACCTCCTAAAAAACTTCATAGTGTTTCATATTTATCGAGTTATATTAATTTATCTGTTAAGTCTGTTTTAAGACAAGCTAGGCTAAGCCTTTTAATAAAACAAGAAAATACAACTGGCACTAAAAATCCTTGGGTGGTTACTTTAAAGGAAGAATTATCTTTTGATGACTTCCACTATTTTCTAGTGATATCTGATAAGGATTGCCCACTTTTTATTAGTTTTGGTGAGATCTTATTTGATTTTCCTATTGATTCGATTACAGGTAAACCCTGCCCAATTAAGAAAAATATAAATGTACCTATTGGTAATTTTATAGTTGATAATTTATCAGATGATTTAAACGCATGTTTACTTATCTTTACAAGAGGAGAAAGAAATCCCCTCAAGTATGACTTAGATCTTAAGTTTAGTAATAATTATTATACCCCTGCTAGTGATTTAGATATTTCTATTGAACATCAAATTACTTATTCTATAGAAAATAATCAAATAAATATTCTAGAAAATGAAAGTTCTTTACCCTTTATCAAAGAATTATCATCTATGTTCATTTTAAATAACAAAATTAATTATTTGCCTATTAATAATAACAATTTAAATAAAGGAATGCTCATTTCAGGTGATCCAGAAGTTTATGTTGACTAACCTAATCCAAAAATCAAAAATGTCATAATACTATTCCACACTCCATGGGCAATCATAGAGGGGTATATTGAACCAGATCTTTCATATAAAAGATTTAACCAAACTCCTCCAATCGTGATGGGAATAAAACGAATGAGATCAAAGTGCACACTACCAAAAATAATTGAAGTAATAGCTATTGCCCATTTTACCCCTACCCTTTTTCGAAAAGCTTGATACAAAAATCCTCTAAAATATATTTCTTCACTAATTGGAGCGAAAACTCCTGTAACTATAAAGGGAATGAACATTTCCCATTTAGTGGTTGCCGACATAATGATTTGGGCTACATCTTGAGGATTAACTTTAATATTTAAGACTAAATTAATTAACAAGCTAATTAAGGAGATTAAAAAGAATAAGCTAATACCATGTAATATGCCTTTTCTCACCCAATATCCCAAATTATTATTACTAAAGCCTAAGGATACTAATCCCTCTTTATATTTAATAAACACAAAGTAATAAATAAATACTAAAAAGAGGACAGTTTGTAATAAGCTACTTAATAACAATTGGTTAATGCTACTTGCTCCCCCAGGTAAAAAATCTAATAGAGAAATAATCATGCCTTGACCAAAATTTTTCAATAAAAAACCGGAAATTATTACTAAAACAAAAACTAAAATTGCCTCATAAATTTTCCAAGGTGGATTATTTCTTAAAGTTGATTGCAACATTTTTTATCTCCTAACTTTTTAAAGATTATTAAATCTCTTATTAATCTTAATTTATCGTCCTGGGTATTATTATATACTAAATTTAGAAAATTAATTAAAATAAAAACACTTTGGACTAAAATTAAATCCAAAGTGTATTTTTAATTACATTTGTGATAACTTTTCATTTAATATTTTATTTACTACTCCAGGATTAGCTTGTCCTTTGGTTTCTTTCATGACTTGGCCTACTAAAAATCCAATAGCTTTTCCTTTACCAGCTTTAAAATCTTCAACAGATTTAGGATTATTAGCAATTATCGTTTCAATAACAGATGCTAACTCTCCTTCATCAGAAATTTGTACTAGTCCCTGTTCTTTAACTATTTCCTCAGCATCTTTACCAGAAGCAAACATTTCATCAAAAACAGTTTTAGCAATTTTACCACTAATAGTACCTTTTTCGATTAACTCTAATAACTTAGCTAGACCTTGAGGCGTTATTTTACTATCACTTATTTCAATAGCTTCTGCATTTAATAATTTCATAAACTCGCCCATAATCCAGTTACTAACTGCTTTAGGATCATTAAAGATTGCTACTGTTTGATCATAAAATTCAGCTAAAGCTCTAGAGCTAGTAATTACACTTGCATCATATTCTGGTAAGCCTTGCTCAGTAACTAGTCTATTTTTCTTATCATCTGGTAATTCAGGTAAAGAATTTCTTAATGAAGTAATATATTCTTGATCAATTACAATTGGCGCTAAATCTGGATCTGGGAAATATCTATAATCACTAAATCCTTCTTTAGATCTTAAAGAACGAGTTACTCCTTTATTTTCATCCCATGTACGAGTTTCTTGAATGATTCTACCGCCGTCTTCAATTTCCGCAATTTGTCTTTCTATTTCATATTCAATTGCTCTTTGAACTGATCTAAATGAGTTTAAGTTTTTTACTTCTGCCCTTGTTCCAAATTCTTTTTGTCCTACTGGTCGTACTGAAACGTTAGCATCACAACGTAAGGAACCTTGTTCCATTTTTACATCTGATACACCAGTATATTCGATATATGCTTTTAATTTTTCTAGATAAGCCCTTGCTTCTTCTGCTGAGCGCATATCAGGTTCAGAAACTATTTCTATTAAAGGTACTCCACCACGATTATAATCAGCTAAAGAAGTGTCTGAATCCGTAATACTAGATCCTTGGTGAACTAACTTTCCAGCATCTTCTTCCATATGGATTTGAGTAATTCCAACTCTTTTTGTTTCTCCATTAACTTCTATGTCTAAGTGACCATTTTTACAAATAGGAAAGTGAAATTGTGATGTTTGATAAGCTTTTGGTAAATCAGGATAAAAGTAATTTTTACGGTCAAATTCACTATACTCAGAGATATCACAATTTACCGCAATTCCAGCTTTAACTGCATATTCTAGTACTTGTTTATTTAAGACTGGTAAGGTGCCAGGAAGTGCTAAACACACAGGGCAAACATTTGTATTAGGTTCTAATCCAAATTCATTAGGACAACTACAAAAGATTTTTGTGTTAGTTTTTAATTCTACGTGCACTTCTAAACCAATAACTGCTTCGTAATTTGCCATCTTATTTCACCTCCTGTAAGTTTGGTTTCATTCTAGTTTTATCTGTATTTTGTTCTAAAGTATAGGCTACTTGTAATAGTTTTCCTTCTCCGAATGCTTGGCCTATTAATTGTAAACCTACAGGTCTATTATTAGCTAATCCAAATGGAATACTTAGTGCAGGCACGCCTGCTAGATTAATTGGCATTGTACAAACATCTAATTTATATAAAGATAAGGCATCCATGTTAGATCCAAGTTTAAAAGATACATTTGGAGTTGTAGGAGTTAACAAACAATCATATTTTTCAAAAGCTTTATCAAAATCTTGCTTAATTAATGCTCTTACTTTTAAAGCCTTTAAGTAATAAGCATCATATGATCCTGCACTTAAGGCATATGTACCCAGCATTATTCTCCTTTTAACTTCATCACAAAGTCCTTCTTTGCGAGTTTCACAAAACATATCTACTAAATTATCAGCTTCTACTCTTAAACCATAACGTACTCCATCAAAACGAGCCATATTTGAACTACATTCAGCTGGAGCAATAATATGATAGGTTGGCAGAGCATATTCAGTATGTGGTAAAGAACATTCTTCTACAATTGCACCTAGTTCTTCTAATTTTTTAATTGCTTCTTTTATATTAGCTTCAATCTCAGGTGCTATACCTTCACCATAATATTCTTTTGGAATTCCAATTTTCATTCCCTTAACATCATTTTGCAAGAAACTTGTATAATCTGGATATTCTATATTAGCAGAGGTTGAATCTTTTTTATCATATCCTGAGATTGCATTCATAACTAGTGCACTATCTGTAACGTCTTTAGTAAAAGTACCTACTTGATCTAAAGATGATGCAAAAGCAACTACCCCATATCTACTAACAGCACCATAAGTAGGTTTTAACCCTACTACACCACAAAAAGATGCTGGCTGACGAATAGATCCACCTGTATCAGATCCTAAACTAAAAAAGGCTTCATCAGCTGCTACTGCTGCCGCCGATCCCCCACTTGATCCTCCTGGAACACAGCTTAAGTCCCACGGATTTTTAGTAGAAAAGAATGCTGAGTTTTCTGTAGTAGAACCCATAGCAAATTCATCCATATTTAACTTTCCTAATAAAATTGCATTTTCTTTATTTAACTTTTCATAAACTGTCGCACTAAAAGGTGGGACAAAGTTATGTAACATTTTAGATGCACAGGTTGTCCTTATTCCATCTGTACACATATTATCCTTTAAAGCCATTGGAATACCAGTTAATGGACTAATAGCTTCGCCTGCTTTAATTTTTGCGTCTACTTCACTTGCTTTTTTAAAAGCATCTTCTCTAGTAATAGTTATAAAAGCCTTAATATTTTCTTCTACCTTATCTATTCTATCTAAAGATTTTGTAACTAAATCTGTTGCACTAATTTCTCGTTTTTTAAGTAATTCACTTACTTCATTTATCGTTAAACTATATAATTCCACCGTAACCCCACCCTTTATACAATCTTTGGTACTTTAAACATTCTTTCTTCTACTTCTGGTGCATTTTGAAATGTTCGTTCTTCAGATAAAGTTTCTCCAACCTTATCATCACGTAGCACATTCTTAGTAGGTAATATATGAGATAAAGGCTTTATATTACTTGTATCAACTGTATTTAAAATATCCATAGCCCCTAGAATTTTATTTAACTGCTCTACTTGTTCTTCTTTTTCATCTTCAGTTAAAGTTAAGCGTGATAATAACGCAACATGCTCTACATCTTTTATATTAATTTTCATTTCTTCACCATCCTCTGTCAGTTTGGAAAATAAAACACTTAAACATTATAATATATTATACTTAAATCATTCAATTTTTTTCTGCAAATTTCGTGAATTTATTGTAATTTTACGGAAAAAGTTCATCTTTGATAATTCAAATCATCGCTAAAAATTCATCTTCTGTTAAAATAGTAATGCCAATTTCTACAGCTTTATCATACTTTGATCCAGGGTCTTTACCTACCAAGACAAAGTCGGTCTTTTTACTCACACTCGAAGACACCTTAGCACCTAGGCTTTCTATTTTATCTTTAATATCTTTACGCGAAAATTTTTCTAAAGACCCGGTTACGACAAAGGTTTTACCACTAAGTTTAGAAGAAATAGTAGTAACTTCAATAGGGCTTGAATTTTCTGTTGTAATTTTTGCCTCTTTTAATCTTTCAATGAAAATAACATTTTTTTCATCTTTAAAAAATTGCACTACGCTCTCTGCCATTTTAGGTCCTATTTCTGGGATAGTCATTAATTCATCTAAACTGGTATTTTTGAGTTTTTCTAATGATCTATAATGATCTGCTAGTATCTTACCAGCCCTTTGCCCAACAAGTCTAATTCCCAGTGCGAATATTAGTTGACCTAGACTATTGTCTTTACTTTTTTCAATTGCTTGTAATAAATTCTGCGCTGATTTTTCGCCCATTCGTTCTAGTTTAATCAAATCTTCAAATTGCAAATAGTATAAATCGCTGGCATCACTTATTAACTTGTTTTCTAAAAGCTGATTAATAACTGCAGGCCCTAACCCATCGATATCCATTGCATTTCTAGAAACAAAATGAATAATACCTTCTCTTATTTGTGCAGGACAAGATAATCCAGAGCACCTAGCAATGGCTTCTCCTGTAGGTCTAATAATCTTAGATCCACATTCTGGACAAACTACCGGAAGTTCAAAATCAACTTCGTTACCTGTACGTTTTTCATTTATAACTTCTACTACTTCGGGTATGATATCGCCGGCCTTTTGAATTACAACATAATCACCAATTTTAATGTTCTTTTCTTTGACAAAATCTTCATTATGTAAGGTTGCCCTACTTACAATTGTTCCTGCTATTTTTACGGGTTCTAAATGGGCAGTAGGGGTAACAGCTCCAGTTCTACCTACTCGAACTGTAATATCTATTATTTTAGTTTCAACTTGCTCAGCTGGAAACTTATAGGCAATAGCCCAACGTGGACTTTTAGAGGTATAGCCTAACTTTTCTTGAACTTTTAGTGAGTTAACTTTAATTACCATACCGTCAATTTCATAGGGTAAATCTTTTCTTTTAATATTCCATTTTGTACAATAATCATAAACTTCATTAATATCATTACTCACAAAGATCTCTGTGGTACTAAAGCCCTGCTCTTTTAAAAACTCCAAAGCTTCAATATGATTTTCTATCTTTTTGCCATCAACATACATCACTGTATAAATAAATGCTCTAAGGTCTCTACTGGCTGCAACTTTAGGATCTAATTGTCTAATTGAACCAGCAGCTGCATTGCGGGGATTAGCAAAAAGTTCTTGATTATTACTTTGCCTTTCCATATTTAGTCTTTCAAAGGAGCTTTTAGGCATATAAACTTCGCCCCTGACCTCAAGGACTGGCATATTATCCTTTAACTTTAAGGGTATATTAGGGATAGTTTTTACATTTTGAGTGACATTTTCTCCGACTAATCCATCACCTCGCGTACTTGCAATCTCTAATACACCATTTTTATAATATAAAGCTATAGATAAACCGTCTATTTTAGGCTCGACTACATAATTTACCTCAGCTTCTCCTAAAGAATTAACTATTCTCTTATCAAATTCTATTAAATCATTCTTATTAAAACTATTTCCTAAACTTAGTAAAGGGGATCGATGTTTATATGTCTTAAATGTATCTAGAGGCTGTCCTCCTACTCGCATCGATGGTGAATCCGAGGTAATTAGTTCAGGAAATTCCTTTTCTAAATTTAATAATTCATTCATTAGATTATCATAAACATCATCACTAACTATTGGTTTATCTAGTACATAATAGCTATAATTATGGTCATTAATTTGTTCTTTTAAGGTATTTATTTTTTCCTTTGCTAGTTCTAGGGTTAACATATGTTCCTCCTTAGTTTTCCCTATATTATAGAAATGGGAGCATATTTAGCGATTAATTTCTTTATCCCTAAGTCTGGAAAGGCAACATTTAACTCAGCATCCTCGCCACTGCCTTTGACAGAAACGATAACACCTATCCCCCACTTTTGATGTTCTACTTTGCCACCTACATCATAGGATGAATTACATGTTTTAGTTACAATTTGTGTTTCTACATTTTTAGTAAAGGTCGCTTTTGTTTTAATTCGTGCTTCGCTCTCTATTAACTCTAAAGGAAGTTCATCTAAAAACCTTGATTTTGCGTTACTTGTTGACCTGCCAAAGATCATTCTACTCCAGGCATTGGTTAAAAATAACTTTTCACGAGCACGCGTAATAGCAACATAGCATAATCTTCTTTCTTCCTCTAGTTCAGTATTATTCCCTGAATTTATACTTCTTATATGTGGAAAAATTCCCTCTTCTAAACCAGCTATAAATACAGTAGGAAATTCTAGTCCTTTTGCTGCATGTATTGTCATCACAGATATAGCCTCTTCATTTTGATCATAATTATCAATATCTGTAAAAAGAGAAATTTCTGCAGTAAAGGTTTCTAAATCACCACCAGGATTTTTTGTGTCATAATCTAAGGTAACTGATAAAAACTCTTTGATATTTTCTACTCTTGTAGCAGCCTCAATAGTTTTTTCTGCTTCTAATTCCTCTATATAACCAGTGTCAGCTAAAATAGTATTAGTTAAATTAGTAATATCAGTTTTTTTACTTAAGATAATGAACTCGTCCATTATCTTTTTAAAATTCTTGATTGGATTAGTAGCCCTAGAGCTAACCCCTGCTTCTTCAGGTGTGTTTAAAGCTTCAAAAACAGTTATATTTTTATTAGTTGCATGTCTTTTTAAATGGTCCCATGTTGTATCACCTATACCTCTTTTAGGCGTATTAATGACTCTCTTAAGACTGATTTCATCAGCAGGATTGACCAATATTTTTAAATAAGCTAAAACATCTTTTATTTCTTTGCGGTCATAAAACTTTGTACCGCCTATTATTCGATAAGGTATCTGATTGCGTATTAAACCATCTTCAATAGCTCTAAATTGAACGGTTGTACGACATAGTACGGCAAAGCTATTAAAACCTAAACTATTTTCTTTAGACATTTCACGAATCTTTCTAGAAATAAAGTTAGCCTCTGATAATTCATCATGAGCTGTATGTAAATAAACTTTATCTCCTCCAGATTGGTCAGTCCATAAACTTTTAGATTTACGATCACTATTATTTGAAATTACTCCATTAGCTGCATCTAATATTGTTTGCGTAGACCGATAATTTTGTTCTAATTTGATTATTTTAGTGTTTTGATAATCATTTTCGAAGTTTAAGATATTTCTAATATCTGCACCACGCCAACCATAAATTGATTGGTCATCATCCCCTACAACACATAGATTATGATGCTTTTCAGCTAAAAGTTTAATCAGCATATATTGACAGGTATTTGTATCTTGATATTCATCTACAAGTATATACTTAAATCTCTCTTGATACTTTTGTAAAATCTCTTTATCCTTTTGAAATAAAAGAACAACTAACATTATAATATCATCGAAATCTACAGCATTATTTTCTTTTAACCTTGTTTGATACTTTTCATATATATCACATGTAACTTCATCATAATAATTTTCTGCTGTTTTTTTAGCACTTGTTGGACTTTTTAATTCATTCTTGTATGAAGATATCTGCGTAATTATACTTCTTGGTGTGTATTTCTTTTCATCTAAGTTCATATCTTTAAGAATCATTTTTATTAAAGTCTGTTGGTCAGCATTATCATAGATTACAAAATTACTTGTATAACCTAACACTTCAATTTCTCTGCGCAATATTCTCACACAGGCAGAGTGAAAAGTACTCACCCACAAATTATCAACACTTTGCTTAATTAATTTTTCTAATCTTTCTCTCATTTCTTTAGCCGCTTTATTTGTAAAAGTGATCGCTAAAATATTATTTGGATAAACGTTTTTTTCGTACATCAAATAAGCAATACGATGAGTTAATACTCTTGTCTTACCACTTCCAGCACCAGCTAATATTAATAAAGGGCCTTCTAAAGTTTGAACTGCCTCTAATTGCTTTGGATTTAAATTATCTGTAATCTTCACAAACTTACCTCCCTTAAACCAAAAGGTCACATCTATTATAACATAAATAAAATGTCTCTATATCATAAGAACAAAATCTTAAAATATATTTATATTTAAGTATAAAATAAGAGTACTATGTGCATAATACTTAATGGAACAACTCCTCTTATCTCCTCCACATAGGTCTAGGTTATCCTAGGCCTTTTTTTTGTGGCGTATATTACATTGAAAATTTTCACATTTGAATTTTTCAGAAGTAAACATTGTATTAACTATAAATTTCCACAAAAAAAAGTCAGTCTATTAAGACTGACTTTAATTATAACTTATACGCAACCAGTTGGTTTTGGTAATCCAGCTACTTTACAAGCACCTTTAGCAGGTCCTGTTGGGAATAAGTCATAGATTTCTTTTAATTTTAATCCAGTATCTTTACACATTTTTCTTACCATTGGAGCAATACCATACTCTTTGTAGTAATCTTTAAGATAGTTTACTAATTTCCAATGATCTTCAGTTAATTCAGCTACATCTTCAGTTTTAGCTAAATAAACAGCTACTTCTTCATTCCACTCGTCTAAGTTTACCATAAAACCATCTTCATCTAATTCAACACTGTGGCCATTAACATCTACTGTTGCCATTATAGACACCTCCATAAAATATTAATTATTTATTATTTTCTTCAAGCACCATAGCAAAACCAACTAAATCCATTAAGCCTGCAATTGTAAAATCTTCATGACCAGTTTCTTTCTTGAAGTCTTCGAAGACTAATGGAAGCTGAGCTTTACATATGGAGCATGGAGCACAAAGATAGTTACGATCCGCTAGGGTCTCAATTTGTTTAACCTTTTGAGCACCTAATTTCTTACGGATATCTTTTATTTCTTCAAATAAAAGTCCTGATCCACCACCACAACAGAAATTTTTCTCCTTGTTAGGTGTCATTTCTTTAAAGTCATTTACAACATGTTTTAAAACATATCTAGGAGCTTCGATTAATCCTGCTCCACGAGCATAGTTACAAGGATCATGTAAGGTTACTTTTAAATGATCATTAACACTCTTATCAAACTTCAACTCACCTTTTTTGATTGACATTGCAACTTCCTCATGAATATGAGTAATTTCAAATTCATGTGGTCCAAAAATACTCTCAGTATACATTTTAAATTCACGCCATCCATGACCACACTCACCTGCTATAATCTTTTTAGCGCCACATTTTTTTGCTGCAGCTAATTTACGATGAGTATGTTCTTTTTGAGTATATTCATCAAAGAATAATCCAAAGTTTGCTGTTTCTAAAACACTAGTGTCCATAGTCCAACTAGCACCTATAGCATAGAAATATTTAGCTACACCAATCATTGTATCATAGTTTGTGAAAAAATCAGCAGATGATGGAATATATAAAATATCTGCTTGCTCTAGATCAACAGGTAGAGGAATTTTATATCCATACTCGTCTTCTAAATCATCTTCCATAAATTCTATACTATCTTTTGCTGCTGGTACTGGAATACCCATATTGTTACCTGATTTGTGTAACATAGTAGCAGTATCCATAATGAATTTAGGTACTATACCTAAATACGTTAAGATTTGTCTAGCAGCAATTGTCACTTCAGCTGTATCAATACCAAATGGACAAAATACTGAGCATCTACGACACTCATTACATTGATAAAAGTAATTTACCCATTTTTCTAAAAGTTCATCACTAAATTCTTCTCCACCAGCAAAAGAACCAAATACTCTTCCAGTTGTAGTAAAGTGTCTTTTATAAACTTTTCTCATTAAATCTGCTCTATTAGCAGGTATATTGTAAGGATCTTGTGTTCCTAAATAGGTATGACAGGCATTTGCACAACGTCCACACTTTACACAAGATTCCATTGCCATTAACACTGAACGAAATTGTGATTTCATTCTTTCAAAAAGTTCTAAAGCTCTTTCATCCCTATGTTCAGGATCAGGAGGAGATATAGGCAAATATGTCAAACTTTTAGCCATATTTAATATTGGTTTCATACTTTACACCCCCCTATTGACTTTTTGATCTACTGAATTTAATCTAACTTGGTCAGTTTGATAAGTTCCTGTACCAGGTCTTGTTGAAATAGCTCTTGTATAAATACTTCCTAAGAAGTGCATTAATTTACTGAATGGGAAGTACATCAATAATACCATTACTAAAGTAAAGTGTATTAAGAAAGTCGTATTGCTTGGAATAGCAATTGGACTAAAAGTGAATATATCAATAACGAAATTTTTAGCTTCAATATATTCGATTGGAGTTAAGAATCTCATTAAGTTTCCTGTACCTACGATTCCTAATAATAAAAATAAGTCAAAGAAATCCATTGGATCTGAAATAATTTTAACTTCACGTACAGTTGAACGTCTAATTAACAAATGGACTAAACCATATAATAACATTAAACCTGCAGCTGTTCCTAAAATTGATGATAATTGCTTACTTAACTCAACACTAATACCAGGTACGATTGCAAATTGTTCTCCTAAAGTTGGGATACCAACAAAGTGACCAAAAATAGCACCAGCTAAACCAACGTGGAAAATCCATGATCCTACCCATAAAGGTTTATCATTTTCAAAAAGGGTTTGAAACAGTGCTAATTCTTTTGCAATTTTGAAGTTTGCTTCAGCTTTTGTTGTAGGAGCTGGGTATAAAGTCTGTCTGTGTGGAATCGGAGTTTGATTCCAAAGAGAAATTCTATAAAATACTCCTATACCAAAAATAGCTATTGCGGCAAATGCCATTACTCTGAAAAATATTTCCATTAAATACACCCCCATAAGCTTTTGCTTATTAATTGTTGGGAAAACATAAGACTTAACAACAGTTATTTTATATCTTTTAAGGCATCTAATTCTGGAAAGCCTTCTAAATAGCTTTTAAGCATATCTATCGCCATTTCAATGCCATCAGCGACTCCAGCTCTGTATTCGTCTGATTTAAAGTCGCGCATTTCATATACTAAACGGTCACTAAAGGAAATGTACTCAGCTAAAGATTCCCGTAAATTTTCTATATCCATGTAGTAATGCCTCCTATAAATCAGGATTCAAGGTCAAGGCTACTACCTTGACCTTTATCCTAATAGAAACAGAAACTATTTTTTCGCTAATGTTACATAAGAAGTACCAAGATATAAAAACTCTATAGTTCCTTCATTAGCTAATTCATTAATTGCCTTTGTTGCCTCTTTTTTATCAACGCCTATAGCCTTAGCTATATCTTTATTTTTTGCCTTGTCAGTAGTTTGTAAATATTCAACTACTTTTACACGTATTTCTTCATTTGTTAACTCAGCCATCATTTTCACCTCTCTCTTTAATTTACTTTGTAAACTTAAACTGAGAAGTTGAACGGAATGTTGGAACTGAGAAAGTGAAATCATCAATTAACTTAGAGTTAAACGGTAAGTTAGCTTTTTCAAAGAATTTTTCCCAACCAATTCTTTCAATCCACTCTCCGATTCTTTCATGCTTTTTAGCATCAGATAACCAAAGTTCAACTATTTTTCTAATTTCCTTAACTAAAGTATCCCATCTTGGAGTTTCGTTTGGAATATAAGGAATTACTAATTTACTGAAAGCTGGGCCTGATCTTGTGTTAGAAACTTTACCACCGATAAAGATAGCAACTCCGTCACCTTCAGGGTCAGCTATTGGTAATGCAGGACATACTGAGTAACAGTTACCACAGTACATACATTTTTCTTCATTAATTGTTACTGATTTTGCTTTTGGATTTGGTCTAATTGCACCTGTCGGACATGATGCAATTACGTTCGGAATTTCACAACCGTTAGCAACACCATAGTCATTAACTTGTGGTATTCTTCTGTGTACCCCAACGAATGCGATGTCTGAACAGTGAACAGCACCACACATATTTAAACAACATGCCATCGCAATTTTTAATTTAGCTGGCAGGTCATCTTTTTGGAATAAGTCAAATAAGTCATCCATAACAGCTTTAACTGGGCCAGAAGCATCAGTAGCAGCACTATGACAGTGAATCCAACCTTGTGTATGGATAAGGTTTTTAAGAGCCTTACCTGTACCACCAGCTGGCCATCCAGCTGCATCTAATTCAGCAATTAATGGATCAACGTTTGCAGATTCACTTAATAAAAACTCAACGCTATGTCTACTTGTAAAACGTAAGTGTCCTCCAGAATATTTATCAGCCATATCAGCAAAATATCTAATAGTGTCAATATGGATTAAACGCGGAGAAGCAATACGTACTGTGAATAATTCATCTCCAGATTCACCAACGTGTTTTAAAACACCTGGCTTCACCTTTTCATGAAATAACCATTTACCATAGTTATTCTTAATAATATCAGGAAGCATATCCCAATAATGTGGTGGTCCTATATCAGTTTTTCCATAGTTTGGATTGCTCATTATTTAGACACCTCCGCATTTTTTCTAGAAGCAATTTCTGCTACAACTTCTTCTTCAGTCCAGAAGAAGTAAGGGTTTTCACGTGGATGTTTAACCATTTGTGGTACAGCTTCGATATCGATAGCTTTTAAGAAATCAGTCATACCTTTTCTGTAGATTAACTCGCCGATTCTCTCACGAACCTTAGCGTTTTCATCCCACCAGTCCCACATCTTCTCTAATAATTCTTTTAATTCAGCATAGTCATCTTCTTTGTTAAGTTTAATGAAAGGTTTTACAACCCAACCTAAGAAAGCTGATTGAACTATTGTAGCTTTACCACCGATTAATAAACTAGCTCCTCTATCTTTACCTACATGTAAAGCTTTAGTCATAGTATTGATACAATGCATACATCTTGTACAGTTATCATTGTCAATGTTTAATTCTTTTTTATCAGCATCGTAGCTCATGCACTTAGTAGGACATTTGTAAACAACTTCTCTTTTAACATCCATACCTGCATCAGCATAGTTAGCAACTTCTGCTTGGTTTACTTGGATAGCATCTCTCCATGTACCAATGATTGCAATGTCAGAACGAGCAATTGAAGAAGTACAATCGTTAGGACAACCAGAAATTTTAATTTTTGATTTATATGGCCACATTGGTCTGTGTAACTCATCTTGATACTCATTAGTTAAGTCATGACATAAATGCATAGCATCAAAACAAGAATATTCACAACGTGCTTCACCATTACAACAAGATGGCGTTCTTAAGTTAGATCCTGAACCACCAAGGTCAAAACCAGCTTCAGATAAATCATTGAAAATTGGTTGTAAATGCTCAGTAGTAGTACCTAAAAGAATAGCATCTCCTGTAGCACCGTGCATGTTAGTTAATCCAGAACCATGTTTTTCCCAAATATCACATAATGTACGTAGTGATTTAGAGTTGTAGAACCATCCTGATGGTTGGTTTACACGAATAGTATGGAATTCAGCTACATCTGGGTACTCTTCAGGTAAGTCACAGTAACGACCAATAACTCCACCGCCGTAACCTCTAACTCCTACGATACCACCATGTTTCCAGTGAACTTTCTTTTCTTCATACGAGCGCTCTAACAAGTTTAATAACTGCTCGGTTTTTGCCCCGCCTTTTTCCATTTCCTTAACAAACGAAGGATATCTACCTTCTTTAAGGTTATCCAGTAAAGGTCTGTTAGACAATGCGATGCACCTCCATAGTTATAATATATTTTATGAAAAAATTTAAACTAATTTAAAATTTTAGTATTCATCTAATGTAATTGCTTCGTTAGGACAAATTGCAATACAAGTTTGACAACCCATACATTCATTTTCAGTTACTATAGCTTTGTCATCTGTTAGAACGAATACTTGTGCAGGACATGCAGAAATACATTCACCACAACCAACGCATTTTTCTTCATCAACTGTTACCATGAACATTTTATATACAACTCCTTTCGCTATAATTTCAATTAGTGTTTAAGTACAAATTTAATATTACACTTATATAATAATATTAAATTTTAAAATTGTAAATACGCTTGTGAAAGAGTTCACGGGATATTTCAAAACTCAACACAATCTTAACATACTCAGTCCTATTTTAAAACATAATTTATTAAAACATTTTACTATTAGTTAATAGCTAATTGTTATTGTTTTTAAATTCTAAAACTTTATGCAAAAGTCCATCAGCCCACTCAGGTGTTGAGGCTGCATGAGTATGCATATACGTTACTAGACAATTATTGAATAAAATTCCATCTTTTGAATTTATAATACCTTTTCCTCTTTGAACCTCGAATGCAAACTTCACTTTTTCTTCTTCTAAATTAATTAAGCGTGAATTGTGAAATTCGTGACCTTTCACTATTGTATCTTCTGTAGTAAAAGGATTGTCTTTTAGACTTTTGTTTATTGTATACCCATGACCTTGTGGTTTTTTCTCCATTTTTACGTCATAAGGTAAAGCTCCAACCATTTCATAGCTATTATCATCAACAAAAAGTTTTTGACCTAAATACATAAGTCCCCCGCATTCGGCATATACTGGCATTCCAAGCTGAATTGCATTCTTAATATCGGTTTTTAAACCTTCGTTTCTTTCAAGTTGCTCTGCAAAAACTTCAGGAAACCCTCCCCCTATATATAGTCCATCTATTTCAGGGAGTTTTGCATCGTTTAAAGAGTTAATAATTACTAATTCTGCACCCTTTTCCTCTAAAGCTTCTAAGTTTTCAGGATAATAAAAGCTAAAAACTTTGTCTTTTATTACTCCTATCTTAACTTTAGCCAATCTATTCATATCAACAGCATCCTTGATAGATTCCAAAGATGTAGTATTTTGGGAAATTTCAATTAATTTATCAAGGTCAATATTTTCTTCTATTAGTTTTCCTAATTTATCGACCTTTTCCAACAATTCTTCTTTTTCACCTGCTGGTATTAGACCTAAATGACGATCTGGAATAACTATATCCTTGCTTTTAGGGACTATGCCTAAAACAGGAACATTGCAATACTTTTCTATCGATTGTTTCAAAATGTTTTCATGTCTTTTACGGGCAACATTATTTAATATAACGCCTGCTATTTTTATTCTAGGGTCAAAATTCACTACACCATTTACTAATGCAGCTACACTTCTTGTCATTCTTTGACAATTTACTACTAAAATAATAGGTGCATCGATCATATAGGCAATTTCAGCTGTACTTCCACTACCTTCTACATCTAAACCATCAAATAGTCCCATGGCACCTTCGATAATACTAATGTCCATATTATTTGAACTATTTACAAAAGTATTTGTAATGTCATTTTTAGTCATCATAAAAGCGTCTAAATTTCGCGATTGTATGCCTGAGGCAAATGAATGCCAACTAGGATCTATATAATCGGGTCCTTTTTTAAAAGGTTGTACTTTTAAACCTCTGTTTTTTAAGGCCTTTAATAGACCTAAAGTAATTGTTGTCTTTCCTGACCTTCCTTGATTTGCAGCTATTACTATACGCGGACGTTTTTCCACAAAAACACTCCACCTTCATGTATAAATTATATTTATCCTTCTCTCATACATACTATATCAGAATTTCACACAAATATATATAAGTTTATTTTATGGACGTGATAACTAATCCTAGTGTTAACTTATAATTTATTATAACATAAAAAAAACTTCCAAGTAGATAATGTAATTTTTAATGAAATATATTGTCTACTTTGGAAGTATTATATTGTTATTAACACCTTTTTTATTAAAACTATTTTACAACTATATTAACTAGTTTATTTGGGATGATAATTATTTTTTGAATTGTTTTGTCTTTTATGTTTTCTTTTACATTTTCTTGTTCTAAAGCCATTTTTTCAATTTCATCTTTAGAAAGACCAGCCGCAACTTCTAATCTTCCTCTTACTTTTCCGTTTATCTGCAATACTATTGTTACTTCTTCTAATACTAATGCGTTCTCATCATATTTAGGCCAATTCTCTTCATGAACACTATTTTCATTTCCTAACTTTGTCCAAAGTTCTTCTGTTAAATGTGGAGCAAAAGGAGATAACATAATTACTAGATTTTCGATTGCTTCTTTCACAATTAAATTGTTTACTTCTTTATCCTTTTCTCTATAATGATAAATTGCATTTACTAATTCCATAATAGAACTAATTGCTGTATTAAAATTAAAGCGTTCTTCTAAATCAGCTGTAACCTTTTTTAAGGTTTGATGATTTATTCTCTTAAGATCTTTATCTTCTTTAGTTAGTTCCTTTTGTTCATTTGTATATTCTTGAGGGTCATTTACATAGCTATCAATTAAACGCCATACTCTGTTTAAGAATCGATAGCATCCTTCAACAGCTTGATCATTCCACTCTAAATCACGTTCTGGTGGAGCAGCAAAAAGAATAAATAATCTAGCAGTATCAGCACCATATTTATTTATTATCTCTTCTGGGCTGACTACATTGCCTTTAGACTTAGACATTTTAGCTCCATCTTTTAAAACCATACCTTGAGTTAGGAGGTTTTTAAATGGTTCATCCACACTAACTAATCCTTGATCTTTTAATACTTTAGTTAAAAAGCGAGCGTACATTAAGTGTAAAATTGCATGCTCTACGCCACCAATATACTGGTCAACAGACATCCAATAGTCAGTTTTTTCTTTATCAAATGCCTTTTCAGTATTTTTAGGATCACAAAAACGCAAGAAATACCAACTAGAACAAACAAATGTATCCATTGTATCAGTTTCTCTTTTTGCTGGCTTATTACACTTTGGACATACAGTGTTGACAAATTCGTTTGAAGATTTTAATGGAGATTCGCCATTTGGTAAAAACTCTACATTTTCTGGTAATAAAACTGGTAAGTCTTTTTCTTCTACGGGAACTGCTCCACAATCCTCGCAATAAACTATCGGAATAGGGGCACCCCAATAACGCTGCCTAGATATTAACCAATCTCTTAAACGATAGTTGATTTTTCTTTGTCCTTTGTTGTTTGCTTCTAAAAATTCAGCGATTTTTTGCATTCCTAGATCTCTGTTAGCTAGTCCACTAAATTCTCCAGAGTTAACCATTATGCCATTTTCAGTATAAGCATCTTCCATTTGATCAACAGTTAAACTTTGACCTTCTGGCTCAATTACTACTCTAATATTTAAGTTGTATTTTTTAGCAAATTTAAAGTCCCGTTCATCATGAGCAGGTACACCCATAACGGCTCCTGTACCATATTCATATAAAACATAATTACCAACTAATATTGGTACTTCTTCTCCATTTAATGGATTAATAACATACGCACCTGTAAATACGCCTTCTTTTTCTAATTCAGTTGATGTACGATCAACTTCACTAAGCTTTTGAACCTTTGTAATAAAATCTTGTACGTTTGCTTGATACTCAGTACCTTGTGTTAGCTTTTCAACTAACGGATGCTCAGGTGCTAACACTACATAAGTTACCCCAAAAATTGTATCATGACGTGTTGTATATACTTCTATTTTTTCATCTGTTCCCTTAACATCAAAAACAATTGTGGCTCCTTCACTTCTACCAATCCAGTTTTCCTGCATTGTCTTAACCTTGCTTGGCCATCCATCAAGTTTTTCTAAATCATCAAGTAATCTTTGAGCATAATCAGTAGTTTTAAAGAACCACTGTTCTAAAGCTTTCTTATTAACCTGGCTAGTACAGCGTTCACATCCGCCATCTACTACTTGCTCATTAGCTAATACAGTTTGGCAAGACGGACACCAATTAACATTACTGTTTTTCTTATATGCTAATCCTTTATTATATAACTGAATAAATAACCATTGAGTCCACTTATAATAATCAGGTAAGCAGCTTGCAATTTCTCTATCCCAGTCATAACTTATGCCCATTGCTTTTAATTGCTCACGCATATTTTCCATATTCTCTATAGTCCATTTCGCAGGAGGATATCCATGTTTAATCGCTGCATTTTCAGCAGGTAAACCAAAAGAATCCCAGCCCATAGGGTGCAAGACATTAAAGCCTTTCATTTTTTTATATCTAGCGACAACATCCCCAATAGAGTAATTTCTTACATGACCCATATGTAGGTTTCCTGATGGATAAGGAAACATCTCTAAACAATAATATTTTGGTTTACTCTTATCTTCTACTACTTTAAATGCATTAGTATCTTCCCACTCTTTTTGCCATTTAGTTTCAATTTCTTGAAAATTATAATGATTACTCATATTTTAAGCCTCCTTAATTAGAAAAAACCCAAAAAATCTCTCATCCCAATTTGGAAGAGAGACTATTTCTTTGCAATAAAAAATACCTTTTCTTCTTCATTTATCGGATCTGTAAAACTTAATTTTCCATAAACATTTATTTGTTTAAATTCAACTTTAGTTAATAATTCCCTTACCTTTTCTAATTTAAACGCCTTTTGTTTATGCTCTTCATCGAATCTTACATAACTTTCTTCTTCAGCTTCTTGCACAAAAAACGTTAGATTCATCTGACAAACATCCCTGGTTTCACAAAACTCATTTTCCCATAAATAAACAAGTTCTGGTGTGTTATATGTGAAAATATTATTTCCTAATATTGTTTTTAAATAATAATACGTATTAATATCAAAGATCAATACTCCATTATTAGTTAAAATTTTATAAACATTTGAAAATGCTTTTAATAAATCATCTTCGGTCAAAAGATAATTAAAAGTATCAAAAGTAGATATAGCAATATCTACTTTTTCATTTATAGTTAGATTTCTTATATCTTGTTTATATAAACTAACTTTTGCATTGTGCTGTCTAAATCTCTGTTCGGCTTCGGTTAACATTTCTATAGAATTATCCACACCTACAACATCAAACCCTTTTTGGGCTAATAATAAAGAAATCTTACCTGTGCCACAGCCTAAATCTAAAATTTTATTGCCTGTAACTTGACTTTGGTCTATTAAAGTAACTAGATAATTAGCCCAGGCTTCATAATCAATATCTTCCATCAAAAAATCATATACACTAGCTAAGTCTTGATAGGACATTTTACTCACCAAGTATAGTTTCTATTTCTAGTCTTTTGGCATCTCCCCAGAGTCTTTCTAAATCATAAAACTCTCTATCATCTGGTAAAAAGACATGAACTATTATATTATTATAATCTAGAAGTACCCAGTGACCCTGTTGATAGCCTTCTTTACGCATAGCATATAAATTTGATTTTTCTTTTAATTCTTTTTCAATATTATCTGCTATAGCCTTTACTTGCGTATTAGATGAACCTGTACAAATAACAAAATAATCAGCAAAGGTAGATATACCTTGTACATCTAAAGCCACAATATCTTGTGCTTTTTTATCGTCAATAGATTTTATAATTTGTTTTAAAACATCATTTTTCTCCAAATTAATTAATCCTCCTAATTTTATACTCTAATATTTTCTATTATCCAGTTTCGTGCAGCTATACTCAAAGGGTGTATTAATTTATTTTTTTCAATTATAAATTTGAGTGAATTATCCAAACCGTTTAAAACACCTATGGACAAATTACGAAAGGCAAGCTCTCTGATTTCTTTAACCCCATTAAATACTCTATTAGGTTCAATATAATCAGCAATATAGATAATTTTAGTTAGAGTGTCCATATCAGCACAGCCTGTTGTATGATACCTTACTGCCCGCAAAATACTTTCATCTAATATATTATGATCACGTTTAAGAAGAAAAGCTCCTACTGGCCCATGTAGTAAGTCAGGTTGTTTATACTCTACATCATCAGCAATCAAATTATTGTTTTTAGCTAAATTTAATAACTCTTGATCTGTTAGACATTTTGCATAATCATGAATTAAACCTGCTAAATAAGCTTTGTCGGGATTTACCCCGTTAATTAACGCTAATTCTTTAGCAGTCTCTGCCACCCCTATTGAGTGAAGGTATCTTTTACTATTTAAGCGTTTTTTGATGATTTCTACATAGTTATTCATCTTTACACCTAAATATCATTTTCTTTTTTTAAGTATAAATCATATTTTGTTATATAGTCTTCTACAGTTTCTGGTAATAAATACTTGATAGATTTGTTTTCTCTAACTCTTCTTTTTATATCTGTTGAGGATACTTCTATCCCTGGCACTTCTATTATTTCAATATTTTCTAATTGTTTTTTTGAAAGCATCTGTAATTCTTTGTTTTTTAAATTAGACAAGGTATAACCAGGTCTTGTTGCTGCTATAAAGTAACACATTTCTAATAATTTTTCATAATTATACCAGGTGGTGATGTCTTTAATAGCATCTGCTCCAGTGATAAAATAAATATCGTGTTTTGGGTACTTTTTCTTAAACTCTATTAAGCTATCATACGTATATGATTTTCCGCTTCTATCAATTTCCACAGTAGATATATCAAAATATCTATTTGTTGCTGTAGCTAAGGCCGTCATGGTATATCTATCCATAGCACTACTTACATTGCTACAATTTTTATGAGGAGGACACCCAGACGGAACAAAAATCACCTTATCCATATTATATTTACTTCTAACGGCCTCTGCTATTACTAAATGCCCATAATGGATAGGATCAAAAGTTCCACCCATTATTCCAATGGACTTTCGCTTTGACAATTCTTACACTCCTTGTTAGCCGTTTATTTTCTAATCTGACCTTCACCATTAATAATATATTTAAAACTGGTCAGTTCTTTTAGACCCATAGGTCCTCTAGCATGAAGTTTTTGAGTACTTATTCCAATTTCAGCCCCAAATCCAAACATGAAACCATCTGTAAAGCGAGTAGAAGCATTAACATAAACAGCAGCCGCGTCTACTGATCTTTGGAATTTCTTTGCTTTACTATAACTATTAGTAATAATGGCTTCAGAATGTTTTGTCCCAAACTTACGAATATGATTTAGAGCTTCATCTATATCTTTTACAATTTTAACAGCAATTATTAAATCTAAAAACTCAGTAGCATAATCTTTTTCGGTCGCTATAATAGAATTAGACAAAATTTGTTTGCATTTTTCACAGCCTCTAATTTCGACCCCTAAATTAATTAATTCAGGTCCAACTAAATTCAAAAAACTACTTGCTATACTTTCATGAATTAGTAGACTTTCTGCTGCATTACAAACTCCTGTACGCTGAGTTTTAGCATTGATAACGATATTTTTTGCCATTTCTAAATTTGCATCTTGTTCTACATAAAGGTGGCAATTGCCAGTCCCTGTTTCAATTACAGGGACTGTAGCATTTTCAACTACATTTTTAATTAATCCCGCTCCTCCTCTTGGAATGAGGACATCTAAATATTCGTTTAATTTTAACATTTGATTAGCAACTTCTCTGCTTGTGTCTTCAATTAACTGTACAGATTTAGCAGGTAATTCTGAATCACTTATGGCTTCTTCAATAATTTGAGCTATTTTTTTATTAGAATTAATCGCATCAGAGCCACCTCTTAAAATTACAGCATTTCCTGATTTTAAACATAAACCTGCTGCATCTACTGTTACATTTGGTCTTGCTTCGTAAATTATTCCAATTACACCTAGAGGCACTCTCATTTTACCTATTTCTAAGCCCTCTGTAGTCTTCCACATTCTTTCTATTTCTCCAATTGGATCTGGCAGACTAATTAACTGCTTTAGTCCCTCTGCCATGTCTTCAATGCGTTTTGATGTTAGTAATAGCCTATCTTGTAACGATACTGGCATGTTTTTATCTTTAGCATCATTTATGTCTAATTCATTAGCCTTAATAATTTCATCTTTTCGTTCTAGTAATTTTACAGCTATTTTTTCTAAAGCACCATTTTTTTGCTCTGAACTAGCAAGTGTTAGGTGATATGCTGCTTCTTTGGCTAGGCGGCCTTTTTCTATTAATTCTTTAGCTATCATCTTGATCCACCTTTCATCATCTAATCGCTAAATTGTCCCGATGGATTACTTCATCATAATCCTTATGACCTATAATTTTAATAATATCTTCACATTTAACACCTTTTATTTGTTCTATTTCGGAGGAATCATAGTTAACTATTCCCCTTGCAAACTCTCTTGCCTCATGATTAATGATACTAACTACATGTCCAACGTTAAAAGATCCTTCGATTTTCACAATACCTCGTGGTAATAAGCTTTTTCCTTTATCGTTAATTGCTTCAAAAGCTCCACAGTCTACCCATATTTTACCTTCTGATTTTGAACTAAAGGCAATCCATCTTTTACGTGTTTGGGTATTTACTTCTTTCGGTGGGATAAAGAGCGTACCTATTTTTTCTCCTTGGAAAATCCTCGAAATGTTTTCTATTTTAATTCCATTAGTAATAATCATAGGTATTCCTGCTTTAACGGCAATTTTAGCAGCTAATACTTTAGTAATCATTCCACCGGATGCAAACTTACTGCCAGCTCCACCCGCTACGCTTTCAATACTTTCATCTATTTCTTCTACTGTTTCAATCAAACAAGCATTGGGATCCTCATTGGGATCCCCAGTGTATAGACCATCTATATCTGAAAGTAATAACAATAGATCCGCATCTACTAAACCCGCAACTAATGATGATAATGTGTCATTATCTCCAAATTTCATTTCATCAACAGCAACCGTATCATTTTCATTAATAATGGGCACAACCCCACATTTTAGTAAAGTTAATAAGGTATTTCTAGCATTTAAAAATCTATTTCGGTCATTTAAATCTGCTCGCGTTAATAATAATTGAGCAACTTTTGCACCATACTCTGAAAATATTTTTTCATATATATGTACTAAAACACCCTGTCCAACAGCAGCACAAGCCTGTTTTTCAGGAATTGTTCTAGGTTTATCTTTAAATCCTAGTACACCCATCCCAGCACCCACGGCACCTGATGTTACTAATAGTACTTCTTTTCCTTGGTAAATTAAGTCCGCTAATTGCCTCACTAACTTTTCAATTAAATTAAGGTTTAATTTACCCGTACTATGTGTAAGTGTACTTGTGCCCACCTTAAACACAATTCGGTGGGCATTTTTAATCATATTTTTATATTCATTTTCACACATTTCGAACACCGTACCTTTAAAATTATCTTGGAAGTTCTATAGATGGCTTATCTTTTGATCTGCGATAAAAAATTAGATTTCTCCCAATCTTTTGGACCAAATAAGCATCAGTTAACTTTGCCATTTCTTCACCTACAAATTTAGGCTCCTGAGGGCAATTATTAAGCACTTTCACTTTAACTAATTCTCTAGCAGCTAAAGCTTCTTCGAGGGAATTAACTACCATCTCACTTACTCCTGATTTACCTATTTGTAAAATTGGATCCAAAGCTATCCCTAAAGCTTTTAAAAATCTTCTTTGTTTTCCTGTTAACATTAATTAACTAGTACTAAACTACCGTACCAGTTTTCCACCTCCTTGAAGGTATAATATTTTAATTATAGCATAGCAAATAAGCATTTTATACTTATCCAGCTTTATTTTATCTTATATTGCAAGATAGTTAAAGTTATATTTAGCCTTTAATAGATGGCCAATCAGAAAAAGCTAAAAAGAACAATACAACAATATTAATTAAAGGAATAAATAAAAAGAAACAAAGCCACCCAGGGTAGCCTGCCTTAGTAAAAATCTGCCAAAAGGGAATGATTACACACACCATTATAATTAGTAAATTAAATAAACTAAACATACAAATCCTCCACCCATCCTTGTCGATAACTTTATCTTATAGCATTATATGCAGGAGGCTTTATATAAATCATAATAAAAAAGAGATAGAAATAAATTCTACCCCTTGTACTAAAAACTTAATCTAAGAAATCAAAAATCATTTCTTTAATTCTTATTTCATCTCCATCTTCAGCACCTTGTTCACGAAGTGCTTTGATAACACCCATAGCTTCAACTATTTGTAAAAATCTTGCTACGGCATCTTCATTATTAATATCTGTTCTCGCCCAATGTTTATCAATTTCAGGACCTGTTACAACAAATATGTTATCAACCTTTTCAATATAAAACTTAGGTTTTTTATCTATTTTAACCATGCGAAGTCCTTTTTCTTCTTTAGGAATAACTGGTTCTTGATCTTTTAATTCTACTAAAAGTTGTGCTAATCTATAAACTAAAGGTTTTAACCCTTCACCAGTTGCTGCACAGACTGGAAATATTTCATAGTCCTTTAATTCTTTTTGTAAAACCTCTAGATTATCCTTACCTTGCAATAAATCTGTTTTATTTGCCGCGATAATCATAGGTCTTTGTGCTAAATACTCATTATATTTTTTTAATTCATGATTAATTGTATGGAAGTCTTCTAAAGGATCACGATCCTCTGAACCTGATACATCTAATACATGAACAATAACCTTAGTTCTTTCTATATGTCGTAAAAAGCGATGACCAAGCCCAGTTCCTTCAGCAGCACCTTCAATTAAGCCAGGTATATCAGCCATGACAAAACTTGACTCTGAGTCAATATCAACCATTCCTAAATTAGGAGTTATCGTTGTAAAATGATAATCTGCAATTTTCGGTTTTGCTGCTGATACTCTAGATATTATCGTTGATTTTCCAACATTAGGGAATCCAACTAATCCAACGTCTGCTAGTAATTTTAGTTCTAATTCAATCCATCTTTCTTCACCTAAATCACCATTTTCAGCCAAAGTCGGGGCTCTATGAGTCGAACTAATGAACCTAGCATTTCCTCTACCACCCTTACCACCTTTAACTATGACTACTTCTTGTCCGTGTTTTACTAAATCAGCTATTATCTCATGAGTCTCAGCATCTTTAACTACTGTACCTGCTGGTACTCTCAAAAAACTATCCTGTCCACCTCGGCCGTGTTTACTACTACCCTGACCATGTTGTCCTCTTTCGCCCTTATAATGTCTTTTATATCTAAAATCCACTAATGTACGAAGTCCCTCATCAGCAACAAGTATGATGCTACCACCTGCGCCACCATCACCACCAGCTGGTCCTCCAAAAGGAACATATTTTTCACGACGAAATGCAACTACCCCATTTCCTCCATCTCCAGCCTTTAAATTTATTTTTGCATAATCATAAAACATTCATTATCACCTATTTACAAATTTATTATAATTTCATTTTTAAGTTCTATATAATGAAAATTATTTTTTTTACATAAATCAAATACTGCATTCCAGCTTAAACTAGCTTCCGTATCTATAGTATTAACCTTTATTAGAATTTTACTTTCTTCTAAACAAAAATCTACATTAATTTTTTCTTGGTCCAAAGGTGTTTTTATTTCATTCCAGATACTACTAATTAGTGCATTTACTTCAGGAACTATTTCTTCCTTAACGCGCCAGTTTTCTGATATTGAATACTTAAAACCAGGGTTAATTCCTATTTCCATCACCCTGGATAACATCATAGCCTCTATTTCAGGCTGAGTTATTTGATTAGTTTTTCTTAAAGCTTGCAAGTGACTGGTTACCTCAGCTATGTACTCAACAGCTTTATCTTGTTTGTTAATTTTTATTAGTCCCCAAATTACTTGGATATTATTCAAGAAATCATGTCTTTGAATCCGATTAGCCTCTAATAAATCCTCTACTAAACTTTTCAAATCCATCCCCCTTTCGAGAATATTCCTATTGTATCCTGTAAATTTAGATTTTGTCCACATTTTTCTTTAAACAAACAAAAAACCTGGCCATAATGACCAGGTTTAAATTAACTTACGATTGCAACTTCAGGTACAATACTTACTTGTTTTTTGTCTTTTCCTTTTCTTTCAAACTTAACAGTACCAGTTTCTAAAGCAAATAAAGTATCATCTTTTCCGATACCAACATTTACACCTGGGTGAATCTTAGTTCCTCTTTGTCTAACTAAGATATTTCCAGCTAAAACATGTTGACCATCATGCCTTTTAACGCCTAAACGTTTAGCATTACTGTCACGACCGTTTCTTGAGCTACCTACACCTTTTTTAGATGCAAATAACTGAAGGTTTAACTTTAGCATTAATTCCACCTCCTATGTGAAAGCTTTATATATTGACTAAAGTTCAGCTCAATAGATTTAATACCAATTTCTAGTGTTTTTAAGATAATTTGAGCTTTTTCAAATTTATCTTGCGATAAATCTTTAGGCAACATACATTTTAGATATCCACTTTTTTCATCTACAGTATAGTGATTGTGTAAATCAAGCTGTAACTCCAAACTATTAACTGTAGTAGTTGCTAATACCGAAGCAGCAGCACAAACGATATCTTTGCCTGAATCAGCAAAAAAGGCATGTCCTGAAAACTCAAATCCTATAATCTCTTCATTAGCACTTAAATATAAATCAGCTGAAATCATATTACTAAGCTTCGATTTTTTCTACTGTAACTTTAGTGAATGGTTGACGGTGACCTTGTTTTTTACGGTAGTTTTTCTTAGCTTTATACTTGTAAACAATGATTTTTTTGTCTTTACCATGTTCTTCAACTTTTAAAGTAACTTTAGCTCCTTCAACATAAGGGCTTCCTACTTTAAAATCAGAACCAGTGTTTAACATTAAAACTTTGTCTACTGTATGAGTATCTCCAGCTTCTGCACCTAAAAGTTCTACTCTTAGTACATCACCTTCTTGAACCTTATACTGCTTACCACCTGTTTCAATAACTGCGTACATAATTACACCTCCTGCATCATACTCGCCAAGCTTAGGTAGCTTAATGGGCTTTAAGACCTAGTTTGTGCGGTTTGGGCAGCAAAAAAACACTGCTTACGATAAGTTAGTATACTATATGAGAAATAATAAGTCAATCCTAGTCACTTTTAAAACTATAAATTAATTTAGGACAAAATCCGATGGCATCAGCACTTACTATATGAAAATTTATTCCCCATTTTTCTTCTGGTAGAGCACTAAAAATAGCCTCTGAATGAAGATGTCCATAAATGCAAGTTTTCACATTAAAATTTGTCATGATTTCAACAAATTCACTAAACTCATGTTTACCGCTTGTCGGCGGGTAATGTAGCATCACAATAATGTCCTTGATATCTTCTTTTATACTCTTTAAAGATAATTTTAGTCTTCCAAGTTCTCTTTTATAAATTTTCAAGTCTACACTTTGTTTGAAGTTTTTATCTTCTGGGTTAAGCCAGCCCCGAGTTCCACAAATAGCAACTTGATTATTCAGTATAATATGGTCATTTTGTAAAGCAATGATGTTTTCTGGTAAAGCTTTTCGAACTTTACTTAAACTCTTCCACCATAAATCATGATTGCCCTTAGAAATTATTTTTTTACCTGGCAAATTTTCTAAATAAGATAAATCATATACTATATCTTCTAAATTAAGTCCCCAAGAAAGATCACCTGGAACTAATACTATATCTTCATTAGAAACTGTTTTTACCCAATTTTCTTTTATCTTTTCAGCATGGTCTTGCCACTTTTCACCAAATATGTTCATTGGCTTATATTCCTGATAGTTTTCATCAAATGATAGATGAAGGTCGCTCAGGGCAAATATTTTCATAATATCCCCCTACTATAATTCTTATTTTAGCTAATACGTCATTTATTTTATCATATTTAAACCCTTTATAAATAAAAAATGCACCTCCCTAAGAGAGATACATTTATAGTTATACGATTATTTTTTCTTAGCTTACTCAATATTATGTACTGCTTTAATTTCATAATTGTTAATTAATAAACTTTCTTCTATTCTCAGTAAAATATTTTTACCTATCTTTTGCTCTAATTCTTTAATTTTTCGTTCTCCTTGACCTTTTAAAGATGAAATGATTTTAGGATTTGACTTTATCATTATCGTCTCAGCCATAGTTCTACCCGCCACTTCCATTAATTCATCTTTAATATTGGTACAAACTGATTCTACAGAAAAAATGCGTCCCTTGCCATCGCAACATGGACAAGTAGTTTCAAAAATAGAACTTAAAGAACGACGCACCTTTTTTCTAGTCATTTCTACCAGGTTAAGAGAAGTAATTCCTAAAATATTAGATTTTGTTTTATCTCGACTCAAAAACTGTTCTAACTTAGTTAAAACCATTTCTTGATTTTTTTCATATTGCATATCAATGAAATCAATAATAATAATTCCACCTAAATTACGCAAGCGAAGTTGTCTAGCTATTTCAAATGTTGCTTCTAAATTTGTTTTTAACACAGTGTCTTCTAAATCAATACTACCCACAAATTTACCCGTATTAACATCTATACTAGTTAAAGCTTCTGTTTGATCTATAATTAAATAACCACCACTTTTTAACCAAACTTTTCGTTTTAAAGCATTTGCTAATTCTGCTTTTACATTATATTCGGCAAAAATGTCTGCTTGATTAGTTAGCACAATTTTGTATTTTGAAAATTCTTTTCCAAGAAATCCTTTTATTTTTTCATTATCAAAACTACTATTAAAAATAATTTTATCTACGTCCTCAGTTACAACATCTCTTAAAATACGCTCAACTAATTGTAGATCCTTGTGAATTAACCTTTTTGTGCCCGGAAGTGCTAATTCTTTTTCAATTTTTTTCCACACACTAACTAAAAAATTCAAATCCTCTTCTAATTGTTCTTTAGTAGCATCTACGGCCACTGTCCTAATAATCATACCTATATTTGGATGTTTGATTTCTTCGGCCACTTCTTGTAGTCTTTCTCGCTCTTTTTCATCCTTTATCCTACGAGAAATACCTATATAATCTACTGTAGGCATTAAAACCAAGTAACGACCTGGTAAGGTTAATTGTCTAGTAACCCTAGCCCCTTTTGTTCCTAATGGCTCTTTAGATACTTGTACGATAACCTCTTGACCAACTTTTAAAATATCTCTAATATTAATTTTTACACCATTTTTACCATAAGAATTATCAGGTATAGCATCTTCTACATAGAGAAAGGTGTTTTTTTCCCTACCAATATCTACAAATGCAGCTTGCATTCCTGGTAAGACATTTTCAACTATACCTTTAAAAATGCTTCCAACTAGCCTATCACCTATTGTTTCTTCAATATAAATTTCGACTAATTGGTCATTTTCTAGCACAGCCACTCGCGTATCATTTGTGCTAGACTGTACGATAATCTCCTTTTTCATAAGCGCCTCCCCTTACAATTACACATCGAGAGGAGAAATTAACCCCTTTTCATTAGATATATATAGACCTTTTCTATGCACAAGTAAAGTATCCATATCTAAAGAAATTCCCACCTCTATAAGTGCATTTAGTACATCCCCAGGGCGTATATTATCTTCACTTCCACTTTGAACATCGATATTGAAATCTAAAAACTTATTATCTATAATACGTCCACTTATATTATATATACCACTTTTTATATCTTTTTCTTTCATTCCTTTTTTGCCTTTACGTCTTATGATAATTTGTTCTTGTTTAAATAAATCATCTATTTTTTGCTCAAAATCAGCCTGATTTAGTGGATCTAAAAGTCTTACTCTTATATTATATTTTGCTCGATTAATAATAGACATTAAAGAAGGAGACTTTTTATCTATTTCTTTAACATCAATTATATTTATTGCACTAGGTAAAGATTTCTCTAGTGATTTGTTTATTTCCTCTATTGAAATAGAATTTTTTAATTCTACATCTACATATTCATCTTCACTCGTTACTCCTACAGCTAAGGCAGAAGCAAAGGACAATTTAGGATGGGGATTGAACCCTTGACTATAAGCCAAGGGAATTTTAGCCCTGCGTATTGACCTTTCCCATGTCCGTAGAACTTCTAAATGAGAAATGAACTTCCCTTTTTCTGTTATAGCATATTTAATTCTTACGTTCACCTTTTAAATCCCCCTTTATGTCTAAACTAACATCAAAGTCTTGACATATCCCACAAACAGTACAATTAGCAAAACGACAGTCTACTGTGACTTTTTCAGCTAAGGCCTTTTGATGTTCTTTAGCTAAATACTCTTTTCTAACGCCAGAATTTATATGCTCCCAAGGTAATAAATCATCATAATCAAAACGCCTGTATGCATACCATTTATCATCAAGACCAGCTTCTTTAATAGATTCTAGCCAGGTATTATATTTAAAGTATTGATACCAACCATCAAATTTACAGCCATTTTTAAAAGCTAAATATAATGCTTTACTTAATCGGCGATCTCCTCTAGAAAACACAGCCTCTATATGACTTAAATCCGCATCAT
This sequence comes from Desulfonispora thiosulfatigenes DSM 11270, assembly GCF_900176035.1. Classification (NCBI taxonomy): domain Bacteria; kingdom Bacillati; phylum Bacillota; class Clostridia; order Eubacteriales; family Peptococcaceae; genus Desulfonispora; species Desulfonispora thiosulfatigenes. The sequence goes on from NZ_FWWT01000005.1 coordinate 176,873, forward strand.
GATAATTATAAGCTATCCTTTTATTTTTCAATATTTTCCTTAGGTATTTTTGCTTTTCTAGTAAAGTTTCAATTGGACATTGGGGCTCGTATTGAAAAGCTGTCTGGGGCTTAGGCACAAAACCTGCCACACTAACTGTTACCGTTACCTTAGGCCCTTTTCTACCTGTTTCTTTTTGGATTTCATCTCCAATTTCCAGTACTCTAAAGGCTAAATCTCTAATTCCATCTAAATCTTCCTGAGTTTCAGTAGGAAGTCCAATCATAAAGTATAGCTTAATTCTCAGCCAGCCCTTTTTAAAAGAATCCGTAGTTACTCTAATTAAATCCTCTTCTGTTACACCCTTATTAATTACATCTCTTAATCTTTGCGTCCCTGCTTCAGGGGCAAAGGTTAACGAACTTCTCCTAACCTTTTGTACCTGTTCCGCGAGTTTCATGGAAAAAGTATCTATTCTTAATGAAGGAAGTGATACCCCTACCTCTTGATCTTTATACTCTTCTACTAAATCTGTTAATAAAGAAGCTATACAGCTATGATCACTACTACTTAAAGATGTAAGGGAAACATCATCATAACCTGTGTTTTTTAATAGCTTGTCCACTTGATCTTTTAAGACCTCGGGTGAACGCTCTCTTACAGGTCTATAAATCATGCTAGCTTGGCAAAAACGACATCCTCTAGTACACCCTCTTAAAATTTCCACCATCGCCCGATCATGCACGATCTCAACATAAGGAACTATCGGGTTTGTAGGGAAATATGCTGTATCCATATCCTTTATATAACGTTTATCGACGATTTTAGGAGCATTAGGATTATTGACAGTGATAGATTCCATCTTGCCTTCCTCTGTATAATTCACATCATAATATCTAGGAATATAAGTGCCAGGAATCCTACAAAGCTCATTTAATAACTCGTCCTTATTCATTTTTCCATTATTTTTTTCTTTATGGTCCGCTATTGCTTTATATAATTCTAACGTGCTTTCTTCACCTTCACCAATAGAAAAAAGGTCAATAAAATCAGCAATAGGTTCAGGATTAAACGCACAAGGTCCTCCTGCAATAATTAAAGGATGATCATCGCCCCTATCCTTACTGTATAAAGGTATCCCCGCTAAATCCAACATATTTAAAATATTGGTATAACTCATTTCATATTGCAAAGTAAAACCTATTACATCAAACTGATCTAAAGGTTTATGGGACTCTAAACTAAATAAAGGAATATTATTTTTACGCATTAATTCTTCCATATCAACCCAGGGTGCAAATACCCTTTCCATTAAAAAATCAGGCTCATCATTTACTAAATGATAAAGTATTCTTGAACCTAAGTGAGCCATCCCTACTTCATATATATCAGCAAATGCAAAAGCTGCTTTTAATCTTACACTTTGCCAATCTTTCTTTACTACATTCCATTCATCACCTAAATAACGTAAAGGCTTTTCCACCTTTGGTAAAATCTCTTCTATATCAATTTGCTGCATATATGATCCTCCTAAAAGACAGTTAATAAACATATAAATATAGTACTTCTAAATTAACTATAAATCAAATTAATAACACAAAAAACTCTAGAGCAAAATCATAAGCCCTAGAGTAAATTAAAACTAGAATTAACATAATGCATAAAGATATAAATTATCCTTTTCGTAAAATAAAATAGTTTGCTACCATTTTACTACTAAAAGAAATCCAAAAAATACTTAAAACTAAACTCAATATAATGCCCATACTAGAAAAATTATGAACATTTAAAGCTAAACTAATTAATCCAAATCCCGGAATACTTAAGTAAAATAAATATTTTTGGATAGCTTTTTGCCTAGTATGCATATCCCATTTAAAAAGCTGAATAAATTCTGCAATATATACACTTTGAAAATATAAAGTTAAAAAACTCGGCACTAAAAATGAAAAAACCAACCATAATAAGATTTGTAATCCTTGCGGAATTGTTAAGAGTACTACTATACAAATAGCTACTATTTGAAAATACTGCATAACATATTTAGGGCTTCGTAAAGTAGCCTTAATAGCCACCTCCGTTAAAGCAATAGCCTTGGTTTTCTTTTTAAATAAACTCCTAGACCGCGCAAATAAAAAAGGCCTTTTACGTATTCGTTTAGGCTTTTTAACTTCGATGCCATTAAAACCTAATAATAAATCAATATATTTTAAGCTTTCTTCCTTTTCTCTGACTATATCCTCTAAAAAAGTTCCTTTAAGCCTTAACCGTTTCCTAATTAAATAAAAAAGGGCTAAGATAAATAATAAAATACTAATTACAGCGACTATCATCTTCTGCAGCATAACTTGCGCTAAATAAAGAAAACCAGAATAACCTAAAATAAATATTAATTTATCTAAAACAAATAATTTCCAACCCTGCCATCTAAGACTTACTAGCTGTCCTACAATTCCAAAGAAAACCTTTAGTAAAAAAACAAAACACACTAAAATAACTATTTTTCCATATTCTAATTGATAATATTTAAATAAAGGAGATAAAATCCCAAAAACAAGTAAAGTTTGTCCTAACTTAACTATTAACGAATAAGTAATCCCATATCTTATAATTTTTCCTATCCATAATTTCTGTGGTAATAAAAATATTCGGTCTGCATCTTCTAGATAAAGTCTAATACCACCAACCCTAGTGAATAAAAATAAACCGGATAAAACCAAAACAACTGGAATAAAATCAAACCATACCGGAGGACTAAACCACCATAAATGATAATAATAAATAGCGAAAGCTAAAGCAGGAATCACAATGTATAAAGCAACTACCCAATCAACTATTTGTTTAAATACGCTTAATTTGAATTTTTCTTCCACCTTGACCCGGTGAAAAAACACTTTCCGAGGCGTCAACATACCTTATTCTCCAAAAGAAAATGAAAACAATCAAATAAGCTGCCATCCCTTAGCTTACAAGTTTGCTGTAAGTCCTCCATACTTCCTTTAGCAGTAATTTGCCCATCTGATAATAAAACAATATAATCACAAATACGCTCTGCTATATCTAATTGATGAGTTGATAATAGTATACCTGCTCCCCTTTTTTTCTCACCTTCAAGCAAGTTAATAAAATCTATCGTCGCTGAAGGATCTAGTCCTACAAAAGGTTCATCAATAATATACACATCCGGCTCAATCAATAATCCTAAAATAATCATTAACTTTTGTTGCATCCCTTTAGAAAAACTAGTAGGGAAATGATGTTTAACCTTTATTAAATTAAATAAATTGATTAATTTTTCTGCTCTTTGTAAAAAAATACTTCTTTCTATCTCGTGAACAGCACTCGCTAATTCTAAATGCTCCCATAAAGTTAGTTTTTCATAGAAAGAAGGTTGTTCTGGAATGTACACATAATTTTTCTTTTTACCTAAAAACTCAATTTCACCTGAAAATCCAGGAATAATTCCCGTTATTGCCTTAATAGTAGTACTTTTACCCGCACCATTAGGACCAATCAAACCTAATAGTTCTCCTTCATTCAAAGAAAAATCAATATCTTTGATGGCCCCCTTATTTTCAGCATACCCAGCCTCTTTAATCGCTATATCTAAAACCTTCAATAGCCTTCCTCCCGTATGTGTTATAAATAAATATAGTAATTATTATAACATAAGTAAGTAGGAGGATTTTTAACCCTTTTATATACCTTTATCTATTTCTAAAAGATCCATAGGATTTACTGGTTCACCTAATCTATTAGCCTCAAAATACAATTGCCCTTCTGGTGTTGATTTTCCTTTTCCTGTCTTCGCGATAATCTGCCCTTTTTCAATCACTTCATTTTCTTTTACCAATATTTCACTACAATAACCATAAACAGTCATTAAACCATTTTTATGAGATAATATAAGAGTTCTTCCTAACTTTTCATCATCTTTAATCTCTAAGACAGTACCTGAATAAGCAGCCTTAACTGCTGTACTTATAGGAGCATTAATTACAATGCCATTATGGAAATTTGATTTACCACTATCCTTTCCCCAGCCAAAAGGAACAGTCACAGTACCAGAAACAGGAATTGCCATAGGTTCATTTGCATTATTATTAGCAGGATTTATTACCTCAAAACCTGCTCGCTCAAAAGTATCTCCTTTAAAACCTATTTGTTTAACCACATTAAATACCGCTTTTATATCAGTATCCTTTACAAACCAATCTCTCATAGCAGCTTGTGTTTTATACCACATTGGTCCTTCCATACTAAAAGCTACCCAAATAGAAAGAAATATTAATATAGTCGAAACAGTTTGAATAAAAAACTTACTAACCTTCCTTTTCTTCTTAGGGTATCTATCATAGGGGAATTTGGGACTTTCTCTGTATTTGCGTGGTCTTGGCTCCCATTGTTTTGACATAACTACCTCCTTAAAATGTCTACTTGTCTTTATAAATTTATTATTACTATAAATATATTTAAACAGGCTTATTAATATGACAAAAAAGAAAAAGACTTACTTATATTTTTCTTAAATTTGCCCAATAATATATTAAGCTAAAGTTTCCAACGCTACCTTACTTTGATATAATATGGTTGTTAATACAAATAGAGAGGAAGATTAAAATGTCTCAAAATCCAATAGTTACAATAGAAATGGAAGATGGCGGAATAATTAAAGCTGAGCTTTTTCCTGAAATTGCTCCTAACACAGTTAAAAGTTTCATTTCCCTAATTCAAAAAGGTTATTATGACGGTATTATTTTTCACAGGGTAATTCCTGGTTTTATGATACAAGGAGGATGTCCTGAAGGATCTGGTACTGGTGGTCCTGGGTACAGCATTAAAGGAGAATTCTCTGGAAATGGTTTTGAAAATAATTTAAAACATGATCGTGGTGTACTTTCTATGGCTCGTACTAACGAACCTAATAGTGCAGGTTCACAGTTCTTTATCATGGTGAAAAACTCTCCTCATTTAGATCGTCAATATGCAGCCTTTGGTAAAGTAACCGAAGGAATGGATGTAGTTGATAAAATTGTAGCTACAAAAAGAAATATGATGGACAAACCTAATGAAGATCAAAGAATGAAAAAAGTAACAGTAGATACTTTTGGCGTAGAATTTGAAGAACCAGAAGTAGTTAAAATCGATCCATCAGATCGCTTCAAAAAATCTTGGTAAAATAAAAAATCAGAGTAAAGGAGCATTTAGATGAGAACGAAAGAACAGTTATTTAAAAAGTTCTTAAAAAAAGCAAGTAACTCTGATATATATAGAATCGATAAAAATCTTGCAAGCATGAATAAAGGCCAAATAATCGAGTTATGGCCAAAAGTTCAAGGCATATATAAAATGGTCAAAGACCCTAAAGCTCCTTGGACATCAAAAGCATTATCCATAGCTACCTTAATTTATTTAATTTCACCAATGGATGCAATACCAGATTTTGTACCAATATTAGGATTATCTGACGATGCAGCAATAATTATTGCTACCCTAGCAACACTTACAGTTCAGCTCAAAAAATATTTAGAAAATAAAGATTAAAAATATGCAAAAAATCCAACAAGTCACTTGTTGGATTTTTTGATGCACAATATATAATTTAACTAACTAAATTGTCTAAGTAACCAAGCTTATCTAAACTAATTTGCATCTTAAATGCCAATAAACTATTACTTTTTTAACTCTTGCGCATATTTTAAAATCCTTTGTAATATTTCTTCTTTCTTTACATTAATCTGATCAAAATTCATATTTCTCACATAAAATTCTTCTAATTTACTATGTTCAGCCATCGCCTTTTGCGTAAACATGATCGCCCGGTTACAAGCAGCAGCATAACGCTCCTTACATTCATTTATTTCCTGTGCATAAAAATCAACTACATTCTTTTTAGAAAACTCCTCAAACTCAAATCTTTTAACCTCAAAATTATTTAAATCAATATCATCTTTAGTTATAAAAGTTACCTGTAAACTTGGGAGCACTAACGTATCTAGTTTAGATGGATCTAACGGACAATGATAAACCTCGGTATAAATCCCAAGCCTAGTAGCCATCTCTAAAACATTTGAAAGCACAGTAGATTTACCACTGCCTGGTTCACCCTTTAATAGATACACCTTTTTAGCATCTACTAAAATAGAATCTAACATATTTACCTGACCCTGTGGAGTAAAAGCTCGTGCAAATAAATGACGTGGCTTAACCGTCTTTTTATAATCAGGCTCTACATCAGCAAAAACCTCTCCTATAATATCATTGGTTAATTTATTGATAGGAGCAAAATCCATACTTTCCGTAATGTAAAATTCTAGCTCATAATTAATAATCTTAGCTTCACTTAAACTAGAATATGCTAAATTAAAGAAATTTTTCTTTGACTTACTAATCTTCATGATTTCTTCCTTGTGAGGAATAATTCCCTCCTCATTCCAATACTCACCCATATTAATAATCTCATCCACAGCACCAGGGGTTTTGGGGTCAATCGTATGGGGTGCAGTACCATCAACAAGGCCTATATCTAAATCCTTAATTACCACGCCATCAATAGAGTTAAAATCAGATGAGCAGTGATGATACTCTAGCTCATATCCCCTACTTGCCATTTCCTTCCCTATGTATCTCATAAAAGTAGACTTTCCCGTTCCTGATCCACCTTTAATGATAAAAAACCTCGTTGCATCTGGTTTTACCATATAATGATAAAAAGAATAAAAACCTTCAGATGTATTTCCACCAGCGAAAAATCTTCTAATCTTAGCTGCCATCTCTTCATCTCCTTTTTGCCTTCTCATAGATATATAGTATGCACAAAGGAGGAAATGTTGATTAGTAATTAGGGGGTTTTGGGGGTGTATATTGTATTAATTCATAGATAGCTATTAATTAAAGGGGTTTGTCCAAAATCAATAGCTTGATGGATATTACTCACCTCACCCAGACAGGCTATCTGTTTTATATACTAAGCATATAAAACAGATAGGTAATATTCATAAGTTTCTTAATAATGCTTGTACCTTATCATAATCATTTTTATGCACATAGATATAATAAGTCTTAGTATAAGCCATATTTACACCATAAGTACCCGTTCTTGCTCGATTAGATGAGCCAAAATAACTTGGACTGGTGCTATCGACTATCTTATAATCATATTTAATTTTATTTGATGAAAGGCTGTAACGGACTTCATCAAATCTTTGTGAGGAGTTTCCTACAAAAACTTCTTTTCTGTTCCAATTTATTATCATAAATCTTCCCCCTTAATTAACAATATATAAAGATTGTGCATTACTTATACAGATTATTCTTTGTATAAGTATCACAATGACATTCCAACTAATAATACAATACTATATAAGACTATTGCTAAAGGAAAAATTGAAATCATCATTAACCATTTCTTTTTAACTATCTTTCCAATCGCAAGCATTAGTATCCCAATAATAAAAGTTAAAAGAAGTCCTAAAACTGACAAATAGATTCACCCCCTGATACGTATTCATCTACTTATGTGTCTTTATTAAATTCATAATCCTTTATTTATATCCCATAGTGGATAATATATTTATTTCTTCTTTTAGCTTCTTTAAACAATATAATTAGATCCTTGTACTTTTCTGAATAATGGCTGTTAAAAATAGATATAAAATCTTCCATAGATTTAGGTGGTATAAGCGTTATACCACCATATGCAAGATTCATTTCTAGGCGTTTTAACGTATGCCAATAACAAGGTATATTCTGAAATTCAGGCAATAAGGGTTCAATAAAATCATCGTTTATTTTAATTAATTTATATTTTTTAGGTTCATATTCATCAAATCTCTGATTCTTTTTTGTGTCAGTTTCCATAATTCCAAATTCATGATTTGCCATTTTTTTTTGCACCTCAACGCATCTAAATATTTTTTTATTCCTGTTCCTTTTCAAATCTAAACCATTTTCCATTAATATAAATATCTATAGCATTATCATCTATAAACTGATAACCATATCCAGTACCGAAATTTGATTGATTATCTTGGGAAGGATTTTCAAAGGGTTCAACTGTGGATTTTATTTCCCCATCCATTACACCACATCTTGGGCCCATATTACTTTCTCGTCCTGTATCTAAATATAAATCTCCCTTAATTTTTACCATGGGGATTAAATCATATAATTCTTCATTTTGCTTAGTTGATATTTCCCAAACATTGTAATATTTTAAATAAACTTCTGTAGTCATAATAATCGTTTGACCTTGTGATTGAAAAATATATCCACTACCAACCTGCTCAGCAAAATCTATATTATACTTATTTTCTACAAGTTTAATGAGATTCTGTTCTGCTTTGTTGTAATGACCTTTACCTTTTGAAATGTATACTTCTTTATTATCAAAAACCTTTTTATAAGGTTCTTTTTCATTTAAGTTTATACATTTTATTAGATAAGGAATGGGGTTTCCACGCTGGAAAATTACATCTTTATATACAAATGTAGAAACTCCCCCTAGTAAAATAATAGCTACCATTACTGTTATAGCTACTTTTATAACTTTTGATTTTATAAACACACCATCACCTCTTTCCTAATAATTGTTCAGGTATTTCTCTTTCCCTAATTGTCATAAATACTGTTGATTTGCAATTAACCTACCCTTTTACAAATAAAGTTGACCTCTCTAAGTAAATTGTTATAAACTAGTTGTGCTAAAAAAATAGCATAATAGTGGCTAGGAAAACAAGATTAAATCTTATAAGTCTTGACTATACTTGTGGCTCATCCTCAGTATTCTCAGCAGAACTCCAATAAAAATTTCCTGATAAACTACCAACCTTTAACTGTATTAATTCTAATTCTTCTTTATTAGGCAGATACCTATCTTCTTTTTCACAAATAATTGTTGTAACTTCCTTTACAGTTTTCCCTTATAATTCGACAAAAAAGCTGCTCATAAATGAACAGCTTAAAGTTTACTCTTAATTATTCTCTTTCTAACTTCTCAATTTCTTCTTTGCTTAGACCTGTAATATCAATAATCTCAGTAACAGGCATACCTTTTACTAATAGTTTTCTTGCTACTTCTTTTTTCCTTTTTCAATTCCTTTTTTCAATCCTTTTTCTTCTCTTTGTTCTAAGATACTCATAGTAAGATCCCCCTTTCCATCTAACCTTTTTATTTCCTCTCTTATATCATCTTCTTTTATTTCACTATTTGTCAGTTCTATATATTTTAAATATATTTCTCCATAATAGATTAATGTATCTAATTCTACTTCTTTTTTTGCTTCTTCTAATGCTAATAAAAATACTCGTAAAACAACTTCGAGATTTTCTTCAAAGGCATATTTAAATGCTTTTAGCATCATTGCTGTTAATTTTGTATACTTTTCAAAATCATCTTCTTCATATTCATTTACATTAATGAGATCATGTTTAAAGGTGGGTACCCTTTCCCTAAAATATTTTGGTAACTCATTAAATCCAGGAATCATTTCTTTTAGGTCTGTCTTTAAGTTCCATTTATCTTCCCCATGATAAATTACCAACGGGATTATTACGGGTAGTTCTTTTTTCTTTTCTTTGTGAACCTTTGCCGTCCAAAATTCTAATATATATTTATGGACTTGAAATATAGTCATTTTGTCTTTATACGATTTATGTTCTAATAAAAAACTAATGTAACTTTCCTTGTTATTTATTTTCACTTTATAAATTAAATCAGAAAAGTTTTCTTGTAATTCTTCATTTATAAAAGTGTCTTTTTGTAATTCTAAACTACCCATATCAATGATAGCTAATGCTTCCTTTGGTATATTATTCTTGATAAAATTTTCTGCTATTTTCTTCTGGCTAAATACTTCTTTAAATGTTAGATCATGTTTATTTACTATTTCATTTTTCATCGTTTCACCAACTTGAAAGTTCTTTTTAAGATAATTATACACTAAAAAATATATATTTACTTATTTGTATTTTGTTTAACTTATTTTAACGAAGAGTCTTTTATTAAGCAGGTAGCTCGTCCATAATTTTAACAATAAAAAAATATATTCTTATATTAGTTGTGATAGCGAACTCGCTTCATGGGGTGCAGTACCATCAACAAGGCCTATATCTAAATCCTTAATTACCACGCCATCAATTGAGTTAAAATCAGATGAGCAGTGGTGATACTCTAGCTCATATCCCCTACTTGCCATTTCCTTCCCTATGTATCTCATAAAAGTAGACTTTCCCGTTCCTGATCCACCTTTAATGATAAAAAACCTCGTTGCATCTGGTTTTACCATATAATGATAAAAAGAATAAAAACCTTCAGATGTATTTCCACCAGCGAAAAATCTTCTAATCTTAGCCATGTCTTCATCTCCTTTTTGTCATCTCTAGATATATAGTATGCACGAGAGGAGGGAATGTTGATTAGTAGTTGGGGGGGTTTGCGGTGTATATTGTATTAAATGTGCACCTACTTACTCTACACATTAATTAAGTTTCTTCTCGATTTAATATATTCATCAATATCCTCTACAATATAATCCTGTCCAGTAGAATGAAGCACGTCATAAAAAGACTTAATATAATCAAACACCTTATAATCGTTAAAAATCTTAAGAGCATCTTTACCTGTTAAATTATGTGCCTGCTTATAACTTTCAAGACAAAATACTATAAAATTAATATTTTTATCCATAATTAGTCACCTCAAACCTGTGGAAAGGTTATTTTTCCGTTATTTCTTTCTTCTAAAAAAAGTTCAAGTAACTTTTCAGTGCTATATTGCCAAACCTTAGTTTCTTCTTTCTCTAGCATTTCATACAAATAAGAAGAATAAAGTTCAGTAATAGCTTCATTATCTGCTAAATCTAATTCACCTGCAATTTTTTCTACAAGGTCAGAACTTATTATGGGAAACACAGCATCAAATTTATTTTTATCCATTGTCTTTCCCTCCTAATTCTTCATAATAATCAAATACGCAAAAACCTAAAGCTTTTTCAGTATGAAATAAAATCTGATCATAAAGTTTCTCTACTTTTAAACGTTTCAAGGCTTCTTCTTTATCTAACACGCCAGTTTCAAAGAGTTTTACAGTCAAATACACATTATCGTCTGCAACAGGACCAATTACAATATCATATTCTTCTGAAATTTCTTTTCCTCTACGATTTATAGTAATAAAATCCAACCACTTTTCGTTAGCATATTCAAATTCTATAATTTTAAGTTCTTTTTTTGCTTTTTGTATATCAAACTTATAAACCGATAAAAATCTTTTGTCTATATTCTTTCTTAAACTCACCTTTTCAGCCAGCCCAGCGAACAGCCTGATTTCTACTGCTAGTGGTGTAAAAGCCTGTTCCAAAATCCAGTAAGCGGTTAATTGCTAAAATTTCAGGTTTTTCTACAATCACATAACTACCATGATAAATATTCACTTTAACCCTCCAATAATCTTGAAAAGAACCTTTTTTACACATACACCAATTATCTATAAGGCTTAATCTAACTTATCAAATTAATTTACTCCTATTAAAGGAGTAAAATTAGATATTACTTTACGCATTTTTAATATCCTCTAATAATTCTTCATCATTTTCGAAATTAAAAATTGATATTTTATAAGTTGAAAGTAACTGGATAAATTCTTCCTTTGACATCTCAGAAAGTTCCGCACATTGTCCTAAAGATAACTTATTTTCTTTATAATATTTAATCGCTACTGTTTTTTTCATATTTTTAACAATATTTTCACTAGTTTCTCTTAGTGAAAGCACTATCTCCTGCGGAAGAGTTATATTAGTATAATAATGCATATCACCACTTCCCTTCTAAATCTTTACTCATATATATCATTATACCCAATAAAAGTATACTGTACAAAAAATATAAAATTTCTTATTCTCGAAAAGATGCTATGAAAAATCAATATATCTGTTAATCAATATTTGCATTTACCTATAAAAATTCCTAGATGAAGCTTATTAATATTTAATTTTAATAAAGCAAGTAACTTGTCCTAAATTTCAATAATAAAAAACGCCCCAAAAAGTTTGTTCTTACAAACTCGCTTCATGGGGCGGTACCATCAACAAGGCCAATTTCTAAATCCTTAATTACTACTCCATCAATTGAGTTAACATCAAAGGAACAATGGTGATATTCTATATCATATCCTCTACTCACCATTTCTTTTCCCATGTATTTCCACCTGCAAAAAATCTTCTAATTTTACCTGCCACATCTTCATCTCCTCCTTGCCTTCTCATAGATATAATGCACAAGAAAGGAAATGTTGATTAGTACTTGGTAGATTTTGTGGTGTATATTGTATTAATTTGTGGGTATCTAGGGGGGATTTATGGGAAGGGTAATTTTTTCATTCAAACTCTGTATATTTTTTACTATTACCTTTTGTCCGCTCAACAGGGTATTTTGCTTTATTTTTCTGGATTTTTGCATTCATAATATCTTCTATAGAAACATTTAAACTATCTGCCATATATAAGCAATAAATCATTATGTCTGCTAACTCGTCAGAAGCTTCTTCTAGCTTAAATTCATTATCCCACTGAAAGTGTTCTAGTAATTCCCCTGCTTCTATTGAAATAGATTTTGCCAAATTTTCAGGTGTATGAAAAATTCCCCACTCTCGATCTTCACGTATTTTTCTAATCTCACTTATTATTTTATCCATGATATATCCCCTTTGAGTTTCACTTTACTTTTCATAGTTTATAGGCTCCTCGGCAACCTTTAACTCATACTTATCATCTTCTAAATATATATTTTGCTTTGTATATGTTTGTATATATCTTTTTAAATACATTCTTAACTCTTCATCACATACATAAACATATGTACCACGGATTCCTCTGGTTAATAGTGTTTTATAGATATTTAAAATATAAAAATCTAACATATCTAGATCACTAGCAACTGGTTTCCCATATTTATCAAAATAACAGTCTTTATCAACTACTATTTTACCATTACGATATTTAATATCTTTACCAATAATAACACCTGTATAATTTAAATCATATCCTTGAATTGTATGGATACATCCAACTTCATCAAGTGCTGATTTTGAGTTAATCCAATCTTTATTAACAGAATTCCATTTAAATCCTTTGCCTTGAATAACAATATCATCTAAATTTTTATCCTTCTTAGATTTCCATTCCCATGCATATCCAGCTACTAAGCGTGAAAGTCCATATGATTGGTCTCGTTGTCGTATCTGATTATACATGTCTTCTATATGATCAAATAACATAAAATCATACTTACTAAATTTTTTATTCTCTTCTTGCTTCATGTGTAAGATATTCTCTATATACTCTATATAATCTTGTCCCCCAAGGACCCTCATTTGAGATTTAATCATGTGTTTTTTTGCATTCAAAGCTTCAATTTTACTAGGTAATATATCAGAAGGTCTAACTGATTGCTTACCATCATAACAAAGTATGATATGCTTTGCCGAAAGTTTAATCCAGTCTAATTGATCTGATTCTTTTGTGTCTAGACCAAGTTTTAGATTTACATTATCAAATGCTCCCATATTGCTAATTTTAACTCTTCGATTTAACCTGTGAGCTTCATCTACAATAAGAATATCATACCTATCTTTTATAACATCAAAAGGACTTAAAACCATTCCACTATTTAAATCTTTTACACTTTTAAATACTTTTCTAAGTGTAGCTCTAAGAGAAGTCATTGGTACAACCAAACCAACCTTCAGGTTCTTAGTCTCTTCACATTCTTTTAACTGCTTCATTAAATAAATAGCTACTATTGTTTTACCTGTTCCTGGTTCTCCTTGTATTAGATGTCGACTTGATTCATTTTGTATAATACTTTCCTTGATTTCATTAACAACCGCACATTGCTGCTCATTTAAAGCTTTATAAGGTGAGTACTTAAATAGGTCGCTATTTCTTAACTCAAATAACCCTTTTTTTACAACGCCTTTTTTTTTCAGTTCCCCCCATATAACTTCAAACTTACTTTTGTATTTTTCTTTGTCATAGTAATTGTGATTAACAAGACCACCGTTACTATTTTGAAGTTTATATGTGCCATCGGCTGCCATATGCTCAATTAGTAAAGACTCAATATCTAGAGTAGCTGATTTATTAAAATCATGATCACCTATGATATGAATAAAATCGAGTTTTTTTCGTTCTTCTTTTACCCAATGCTGACAGCTTCTGTTATAGGCATGAACTGTTTCACCTACATAAGCATCTTTTCCACCTTCTAAGACATACACCACTGGCCAATTTCTGCCGTATTTATATTTTTTTATATCCTCTAATTTATCTAAGTTATATTCAAATGATTTAATTAAAGCCATACTCCTCCCCCCAACCATTATCGCTATCTTCTACTTATATAATAATCTATGTTTTTACATTTCTCTGTTAATTACTAAAATATATCTTTAATTTAGGAAATTTTTCTTTTTTGGGAAACTAATCGAATAGTTTTTATTGGACACAATAACCTTGTTGAATAGAACCTCTCTCCTATTAGAGGGAGGTTCTAAATTATCAAACCTAAATCTGAACCTACTACTAAATTCAATATCGGAAACAATATTCTTTATAAACTCTTTTGAATTATTCTCTAGTAAGGTCTCTATTATCTCTTTTAAAGAAAACTTCATTTCAAACTCCCTTTCAGTTTTACAAAATACAGAATCAATTTTGTAAAACGTCCTAGGCATATATGAACTTACATTCTGGTACGACCTTTACTTCACTTGTCCTACCTTTTGCAAAAAGTTACCTACTCCATTTTGAAACTTCCTTTTTGATTCATGTAATTCATTAACTATATCTTTATCAAAATCCTTTATATACTCATCCCATTCAATATTACTTAGTGTGCAATTAACTATATCTGCAAAATGCTGAAATAACTTCTTTGTAAATAAATTAGCCTCAACACAAAACATATTTTCAAACTCAAAAATAAACCCATAACCTTTTCCATTATCATTTGGAGAAATAGTTTTAATCCATTCAATTGTTTTTGCAGGTATCGTAAATAGATTTGTTTCTACTCCATCTTGAACATAATGATATCTAAGTCCTCTTACAAATTGTCTATGTTGTAAAACATCCCTTGTTGGGTAAAACATCCGAATTATGTTTTGAGTTGTATTATTTGTGAGAAAGTTATGTAGTTTTTCATTCATGCTATTTAATGGTTATAAAATTCCGTCGACTGCTTCTTTTCCGGAATTTTCAATATAGTTTGGAGCAATATAGAAAAGTCCCTTATTTATAAATAAAATTCTAGCTAATTCAATTGCATATTTTGGCTCAATATCTTTTTCTTTTCTCAGTTTACTTACATAGAAGGGGTCATTTGTATTTATAATGAAAAAATCGTAATCTTCATCATGTCCAGTAAATAAATCTAAATAATTAACTTTACTATTGGAGACTACTGCCTGGCTAAAGTCTTTCTCCATATGCTTGGGGTTTAAGCTACCAAAAATCACATGACCAAAATTTTCTGATTCAATTGAAATGACATTATTATGCCTTTTATATTCTGTTAGTGAAATATAATTGTTCTTAAGAATTTCTCTTACTTCCTTATTGTTCGTTGGGGTAAATATTACTTCTACAAATGGAAACTGAGATAACTCAATCAGAGCTTCTACTTCTGGTTCACTATTTATTATTTCTTCAGATAAGGATTCAGAATGTACTATTAGCTTTAAAAGTATCTTTTCATCTCCTTCTCTGTCGAAAGGGGTTTTCTTATCCCTTTTCATCTTTATCCTCCTCGTAACATGTACTTCCGACACCTTATTTCATCAATTCTTCCAATTTTGTTTGGATTCACGATAGGAATGTCAGGAATACTACCTTTAAATAATAAGTTTTAAAAAAACTTATTATGCAATCAACAAAAAAAACACAAGATATATAAATATTCTTTGTAAATATCCGTTTTCCTCCCAAATATTTCCCTCTTAATTAGACAAAAAAGGACCCTCAAAGGGCCATTGCACAAATAGTAATTTTATAAAGCAGATAACTTGTCTAAATTTTAATAATAAAAAACATATTCTTATATTAGTTGTGATAGCGAACTCGATTTTGGGGGGCGGTACCATCAGCAAGGCCAATTTCTAAATCCTTAATTACTACTCCATCAATTGAATTAAAATCAGACGAACAGTGATTATATTCTAACTCATATCCCCTACTAGCCATTTCTTTTCCTATGTATTTGCTCCTGAAAAAATCTTCTAATTTTACCTGCCATCTTTCCATCTCCTCCTTGCCTTCTCATAGATATATAATATGCAAGAAAAAGGAAAAATCACTACTAAAAATAACTAAAAAAACAACAAAAAACTTTTTAAAAAATGTTCGTGAAAATTAACTCTGGAATAATATGTGTAAATGGAAAGATGTAGGCGAAATAACATAACAAGAAATTTTTAGTTATGTTTTAGTTATCGTTTAGTTATCCACCTTAATCCCTTGAATACCATGACATTAACCAACTATAATAACTAAATAACTATAATCCTATATAGAGATGATATAAATATGGAGAAAACAGCAAATTTCGCATGCATGCATATACGCGTATACGTATAGGGGATTTTTGGGTCTTGTTAGTTATTTAGTTATCATAAAGAAAGAATTAATTAGTTGGTTTTAAAAATCAAATCCATCAAACTAGTTAAACGTCCTTTTAAGGCTCCTTTTTTCATTTTTAATATAAATATATTGTTTGATAGGTTATAGTCAACCAGGAGCTTTATTTGGCATTTAAACGGCTATTTGCTAACCAGGTCTTGTCTTGAAATTTTCGCAGTAATCATAATTTAGTGAACAGCTTAAAAATTTGCACCTTAATTATTCCCTTTCGAGAGTGTAAAATAATTGGACACCTCATTAATAATAAATACTTCTAGCAATAAATTTTATTTGAAATACTATATTCAAATTATCGTTGTCCTCATTTGTCCTTATTTTGTCCTCATTATGTCCTTATTCCGTCCTTATTTATCTGGATTATATATATATTTCGCCCCACGACCTCTACCAGTTAAATCTACCCCATCAAGCTTTAATTCTTTCATCAAACGTTGCACTTGCTTACTATCCATTCCTGTTATTTGTCTTATTTCTTTATTACTAAGATTTTTCTTTTTGAGAATAGACAGTATCCTAATTTTAATAGCTTCCTTATCCAAACTTTGCTGTCTTTCATATCCCATGTTTTCTTTTAATATTTTATAAGCATTTCTAGATAATGTATAATATCTTCCTTTTCCACGACCAATGGATTCTAAAATTAGAGGAGACGATATAAATGTTAACTCAATATTATTACCCACTTTTCTATAAATGGGTGGTTCTTTTCCTTCAATAATAGAGAACGAAATATTCTAGAAATACCCAAGTTTGACCTATTTACTAACTTTAACCTATCTAGTAAATCCATTAATTGTTCCATTCATTCTATAGTAACCATAGGATTGTCTACAGATATATACCGTTCTAACTCATATAAAGCAACTGGTATAGAATGAGTTCCATCATCCCTATGCGAATAATCTGTATCACTTATCATTTTTCTAAATGACCATTTATGTTGAGGAATGACCTGGTCAAGCAAAATTGTAACACTTAATAGAATAAATTATGTAAATCGAGCCTCAAAAGGGGTTTTACCACCTAAGGCACTATGTGGTCTGATATGATGATAATATCCATAAACATAATCGTTAATTAGAAAATTTAAATGATTATCATTTTTTATTTCATAATGCTTAATATGTTCGTTTTTTAATTTACCAAAAAAGGATTCCATAGGGGCATTATCGTACGGACACCCAGCCTTACTCATTGATTGTATGATCTTGTTATTACTACAATATTCTGTAAATGATTTCGAAGTGTACTGCACCCCCTGATCGCTGTGGAGTATCAAATTTTCTTCAGGTTTATTATTTGCCAAAGCTTCATTTAATGTTTCTATTGCTAGATCAGCAGTCATGTAATTTGTAGTTTTAGTCGCAACAATACTACGATCATATAAATCAAGAATTGAGCAATTATACCTTAAACTACCATTTAAAAGGTGTATATAGGTGAAATCAGTGCACCATTTGGTATTTTCTTTTCT